>JBIIMX010000433.1:0-3326 GCA_044337765.1 Pirellulales bacterium
GCGCCCACGAGGCAGGAGCTCGACGCCACCTTCCCCGACAACCCGGTGTTCGTCACGCATGTCTCCGGTCACGGTGCGATGCTCAACTCGAAGGCACTGGCGCGATTCAACATCACCGCCGCCACCCCCACACCCCCCGGCGGCATCATCGGCCGCGAGGCAGGCTCGCAGGAACCATCGGGCCTCCTCTTTGAGACAGCCTTTCTGCCGATCTTCTCCCAGATTCCCTCACCCAGCCCCGACGAGCAGATCGCCCTGCTTGCCAGCGGGCAGAAGCTCTACACACAGGCCGGCATTACCACCGCCCAGGAAGGGGCGACGACCAAGCAGCAGCTCGACCTCCTCCGCCGCGCAGCCGACCGTGGACTGCTCGAGATCGACGTCGTCTCCCTTGCCCTGTTCACCGAGATGGATGCGATCTTCGCCGGCCGGCCTCCCGCCACCGAAAAGGACTACCGCAACCGCCTCCGGATCGGCGGCGTGAAGGTCGTCAGCGATGGGTCGCCTCAGGGCAAGACGGCCTATTTCACGACCCCCTACCTCACGGCAGGTCCGGCGGGACAGCGGGGCTGGCGCGGGGAGCCGACGATGCCGCAGCCACTGCTCAACGAAATCGTCAAGAAGGTCTACGACGGCGGGGCGCAGCTCTTCGTTCATTGCAACGGCGATGCGGCGATCGGTGCCCTGCTCGAGGCCCATCGCTTCGCTGCCGGCGATGATCCCGGTGCCGATCGTCACACCGTCGGCGTCCACTCGCAGTTCATCCGCCGCGATCAGTTGAAGAAGTACCGGGCCTGGAAAATCATTCCGTCGTTCTTCACGCTCCACTGCTTTTATTTCGGCGATACCCACGTGGCCAATCGTGGAGCGGAGCAAGCTGCCTTTATCAGCCCGTTTCGTTCCGCCCGGGCTGCGGGAATTCGCTGCACGAACCACACCGATTTCAACGTTTCACCCCTGGATCAGCTGTTCACGATCCATACCGCGGTCAATCGCACTTCCCGGTCAGGCAAGGTGATCGGGCCCGACGAAACGGTGACGCCGCTGGAGGCGCTCGAGGCGGTCACGATCGACGGTGCACGGCAATACCGCGAAGAACACGCCAAGGGCTCAATCGAGGTGGGCAAGCTCGCCGATCTCGTGATTCTCTCGGGCAATCCCCTCACGGTCGACCCGGCGACGATCAAGGACATCCGAGTGCTCGAAACGATCAAGGAAGGGCGGACGATCCACGCCGTGAAGTAAGGCTGCACTGGTGCGTCGCCGTTCCACGCCGTCGACTCCGAGCGTGGGGCTCAGCCTCGGCCACCGCCACGTGTTCCATGCTGGCGCCGTCCACCGCCACGGTGTCGGTGTCGCGGCGGTGAAAAAGCCGCTGCCAGCCGCTACCGAACCGGGCCGGAGAGCGGCGGCGAACCCGCCACCTGCTGCGTTTCCCAGGGGCGGAATGCCGCCCAAACGGGATTGTGGTCCGAGACCTCGAGCGCCTTGTCGATCGACAGCCCGAACGTGTTCTGCAGGTCGAGCACGCCCCATCGGCCTGTGTATTCGGTGGTCGCACGCTGGTCGAAGATGATGTTGTCGTAGGTCTTCGATCGTCGGGTGTTGGTGGTCACCCCGGACACGGCCCAGCCCACACCAGGGACCTGTTTGATCTTCCCGAATTGCGGAGGGCCCGCATTGAGGTCGCCCAACAGGATCACGTCGTCTTCGTCGGGCCTGAGCGATTTCATCTCCATGAACACATCGGCCAACGCGTTCACCTCGGCTGACACTTCATCCGGATCGGTATGGGTGTCGACGAGCCAGAATGTGAACCCGCTCTCCGGTGGATTCGCCCGCACCCGGAACCGGGCGTGCAACGGCGGGCGATGGAGTCGATCCCCCGGATTTGGAGAGGTACCCACCGAGGACGGGTCGACCTCGATGCGGGTGCTGTCGTAGATGAACGTGTATTGCTCCTTGCTCACGGTGCGGCCGAGCCGCGGACCGATGACGAACTGGTAGCGGCTGCCATCGGCGTTGATCGCGCTGAGAAACTGCGGGATGACAGAGTCCGATTTCGCCCTGACCTCCTGGACCGCGACGATGTCGAACTTGCGGACAACGCGAGCCAGCACATCGACCACCTGCGGTTTGGCGATCTTCGACTCGCCGAATACCTGAATGTTGAAACTACAGATCGTGATGGCATCGGTGGGCTTCCCGCCGGCAGCGGCAGCAGCCGGCGCCGTGGAGGGAGCGGTCGCCGAAGCCGGTGGCACTGGCGGCGGAAGCATTGCCTGAGAAGGAATCGACGGCGGCTGCGGTGCGACTGATAGCTGCGGTGCCGGCGGCTGCGGTGCCGGCGGCTGCAAGGCGGGCGATGGCAGCGCTGGCGGGGACAATGCCGCTGCCTGCGGAAGTGGCGGCAGCGACGGCGGAGCGAGGGCCGTGGACGCAGCCGGTACTGGAAGCGGCACAGGCAGCGGCACTGGAAGCGGTAGCGGCAACGCGGCTGGAGAGGTTGCCACCGGAGCCGCATACACAGGCAAGGGGGGCGGCAGCGACACGGGTGCCGACGGCAACGCAACCGGCAACGCAACCGGCAACGGGGCGGGCAACGCCGCTGACTGATAGACGGGCGGGGCCGTGTAGGCAGCCACCGGTGCCGGCTCATACGCCGGTGCCGGAATGGCGACGGGCATCGGCGGAGCAACCGGGACCGCAGCCGGCGCGGGAATCTCCTCGATGGCAAGCGACCGGAGCGTGGTCGGCACGGCCGCATACGAGATCGACACGAGTGGAGGCGATGCCACTCTCGGCAGGGCGATCGGCGCAGACGCGACAGGCCCTGGTGGCACATGGGAGATCGGCACGAGCGGCGGCAACGGGGCCTGCACCGCCATATCGATCCGAACGAGGCGGGCCGATGGCTCGGCAGCGTCGGCGTCAACCCGATCGACACCCGGCCACACGACCAGCGCCGTTGCGACCAGACAGACCGCGACCAGACGTGTGCCGATCCTGTTCCCCATGGCTTCCTTATCGGTTGCCACAGGGCCGATTCGTTCGAGTTATGGTTCGATCAACCTACGAGCCGATCGACTCGAGTGCCTCTCTGGCAAGTCGAGCCAGCCGCTCGTCCCCCTGCGCTGCCGCCCTTCCAAGCGCTGCCCGGGCCAAAGCGGCCGTAGGACCGATCTTTCCAAGCGCCCAAGCAGCCCGCTGCCGCACCGAAAGATCAGCCGACGAATCGACGCATGCCGCCAGCACCGATGTCGCAGCCGCCGCAGCCTGCCCGGATCTCCCGAGAAGCGTAGTCGCCCAATACGCCGTAAGCGGAT
>JBIIMX010000434.1:0-3325 GCA_044337765.1 Pirellulales bacterium
GCTATTGCTCGCCGTTCCTCCGATGCCGCCTCAGCCGAACTTCGATCTCGACTCGGCTGCCCGCCGCCGATGCGGGAGTGACGTCCAATTCCTCGCGGAGATAGCCCCACAGCGATGAAGCACTTTGGGCGGCCTCAGGATTGGGGCCCCGGCCAATCAGGGCAAGCGCCGGCAGGGCGTCGATCGTGAATCGGGCGAACATCTGCGGCCTCGTATGGCCCTCGACAACGCGGGACTCGATCACGACGTCTCCGACAAGTTCTTTGAGCACCGGCGCCGCCAGCCCGACGTCTGACTGAAGAAGGTCTGGTAACTGCGTGAGGACCGCCGTCACGTCCTTCTCCTTGATCCGTTGCACGGGTGGCCTGCGGTTCAGCCTCTGCTGCTCCGCTAGGTCTACTCGCTTGGCTTTCAGTTCACGTTCCATCTCCGCGACCTTTTCGAAAATCGCATCAAGGCCGCCCGCGTCGCTCACCTTGTCGAGCCTGGCCGTCAGTCGGGCAATCTGTCGTTCTCGATTGGTGATCTCCTGCTCGAGCTTCTTGGTGGAGCCCACCGGCCGCTTGGCCGCGGTGGCAAGGATGGTGTTCACGTCTGCCGTCACGGCAGCGACGAAGCGTTCGCTGAAGAGTTCGGCCGCCACCGCACGGAGCACAGCCTCGTCGATGATTCCGGCGGTCTTGTAGCCCCGATTCTTGCAGCCCTTCATGCCATGGAGGGCATTGTGGCAGACGAAGCTCTGGTACTTGCCCGACGAGCGGCCGAGGATCATCGGCGTGTCGCAGCCGCCGCAGATCGGCCGAATGAGAACCTTCGGGTAGAGGTCGGCTCGATACACCGACTTCCGAAAATCCTTCGCCTTCCTGCCAAACGCCTGCGCGGCCAGGTTCAGCTTTCCGCGAACTGCCATGGCGAGTTCATCCGACAGAATCCGCAGGTGCGGCGATTCACGCGTCAGCCATTGGGCCTCGGGTAGTTTTTCGTATCGCACCTGGCCCGTCCGTCGGTCACGGACCTGCTTCGTCGCACGAAACACCTCTCGGCCCACGAGTCGTTCGCGGGCGTAGAGCTTACGCACTCGGTTGTCTGACCACGTCTGCTTGCCGCCGACCTTCTGCTCGTTGAACAGCCTCGCGACATCGATCGGACTCTTGCCTTCATTCGCGATCATCTCCGCACCCCGGCGAATCCATTCGGCGGCTTCAGGATCGACCTCGGCCCGCTTCTCGACGGTCTGCTTGTGGGTGAACACCAGGCTGCCATCGGGATTGGTAACCGGCACCATCCGATACCCGACACCGGGCGGCTGGATGTTGTCGCCCCGCCTGAAGGCGTCATCCATTCCACGTTTCACCTTCGACTTGAGCTGGTCGATGAAGACCTCGTTGAATGAGCTCATCATCGGCAGCATGATCTTCGACTGCTGTCCGGAGCTGTCAAAGCCGTCGCTGGCGCCGATGATCCGGACGCCCGTGATCTCCGCCAACTCACCGACCCGGAGCGACTCAATCGTGTTGCGGCTCAATCGAGAGAGGTCGTCGATGAAGAACGACGCCACGCCGGTATCGACACGGCGTTCGACGAGCATCTTGGCCACGGTGTAGCCACGACGGCAGGCAAGGGTGCCACTGACGGCCGCGTCCGCGCAGACGTACTGCCACGGGATAAAGATGCCGTCGTGGCGGGCGCGAGTCAGCACGTTGAGGAGCTGCTGGTCGAGCGACCGTGGATTGGAGCCCTCGTCGCTGAACCTGAGATAGGCGATCCCGAGCCCCGACCACTCTGGTGGCGTACCGTCCCGACGAAAGACTTCTGCACGCTGTTGCCGGAACCGCCGCTCGAAGTCGTCTGCCATGGGCTCCAGCGTCGCTGGCATCGCGACCGGCACGGCGGGAGTGCCGACCAGCGTGGGCCACAACCGGGCCTGCGCGTCGAGATAGGTACGCGCCAGATCAATCAGGCCTGCCCGCTCGGGAAGGCCAAAGCTATCGCTCCGGACACGGCCGCGGCCGGTCGGGGGCTGGGAGTTGGGGTTCGAGGAATCATCAAACGAGAAACTGCCGGCTCCGCCGGCATTGGAGAAAATGTCCATGGGTCGTGTAATCCGCGGGGCGAACAACGTGTTCGCCAACCGTCGAAGACACGGGCCGGGAGGGGATCGCGGGACAAGCTTTGCGGGCCGTCATTTGATCGTCCTCCCAGCGGCTCCCGCCACCACGAACCGCAGCACATCCTGGGCGTCGAATTCGACGTATTCCGGGAAAATCGCCAGGGTCGCAATGTCGAAGGGGCCCCGGTTATCCATAGGCAGCAGCCGGCCGCTGCTATTCTCAGTTGTGCACGAGACGGAACAATCCCTTCGGGGACCGTCCCGGTGGGCCGACTTTCCCGTCCGTCGCCACGCCATACTGGCGCGGACGGGTCGGTAGGATCCACCGGAACATCGTCGCGGCAACGCGCCGCGACTTCTGAAACGTGGTGGGGATGCCCGTGATCGTCACAGCAGCACCCCCCAGATTCGATTGCCGGGGCGATCGCCCCTGGTTGGCCGGCGGCCTCGAGTTCGGCGGCCAACCGTCGCTGGAGGCCCGCGTCGAGGGCGGCCGTCGGGAGCACGCGGGGCTCTCCGTATGGCGGCACCGGCAGCGGAAAGGCGCCGAGCGCGATGATGCCTCTGGTGACTTTTCTCACCGGCCTCTTACCCTTCATAGCATCCTCGAAGTACAGACCGATTCGCAGATCGATCCGCTCCAGCATGGCGTTGATCGCCTCGTTGGCCATCGGCATCTCCGCCAACCGCTCGATCTCGTCAAAGAGCACGAGGGCGGCCTCGACCTCGGAGTCAATGTCTGTCGCCTGCCGGTCCGCCGGCGGTGGCAGTTTCGCGATCTCCGCCTCCGTGGCCGCCAATGCACGCTCGTCCTCGGAATATCGCTTCTCCAACGCCTTGATGAGCGATGGGTTTTCGACCTCCATGATGTTCCGTGTGGCCTGGTCGAGTTTCAGGCAAAGATCCAACGCCTTCGCCTCGAGCGCGGTGCGGGCGAGCTGGTTTGGATCCACCGCTTGTTCGGTCTCGCCGCGTGCCAGCTCCTCAATCCGTCGCCGCAGGGCCTCGCGGCCGCCGATCTTATTCACCTGCTCCCGCAGGGTTGCCAGCGTGAATCGGGTGAGTTGCTCGCCGTCCACGCTGTTGCTGTTGCATTCGGTCCGCCGCGACTTCATGTACCGGCCACACATGTACTCGGGCTTTCCGTCTCGCATCCTGCCGTAGAGTGGATAGCCGCAACCGTCGGTCTGGTCGTACACCCGCTTTCCAAGGGCG
>JBIIMX010000435.1:0-3322 GCA_044337765.1 Pirellulales bacterium
ACTCGCCGATTGGCCACGGATTCTCCGACGGGAGTTCGCGCTCGGCCTCCTGCTCGGTGGTCTGCTGGCGATTCCGGGCTACTGCCTCGCGCTGGCCTACGCGCCGACGGCGGCCGCGGCGCTCGTGATCCCGCTGACGATTCTCGGCGTGGTGATGCTGGGCACGATGGTGGGATCGGTGCTGCCGCTCGTCTTCCGTTCGATTGGCCTCGATCCCGCCCTGATGAGCAACCCGTTCGTGTCGGCGATCGTCGACATCGTGGGGATCGTGCTCTACATGCTGATCGCTCTCGTCATGCTGGATTGACTCGCCGCAGACGGCCGACGCCCACCACAAAAAGCCCCGTGCGGAAGCCCGGGGATTCCGTGGAGAAACTCCTTCCCGTTCACCACGCCCATGCGGCCTGGCGATCAGCCCATTCGCTTCGTCAGGCCCGGGCCGCGAAGAGCGCTCGCGCCGCGGCGGCGATGGCCGCCCGATGCCGCTCCTCGACTGGATCGAGCATCGGCAGAATCGGTCCCGTGGAGGCGATCCCGGCGCCGGCTACCGCCTCGTGGAGCACGCGGATCGGGCTGATCGCATTGCGCAGACTCTCCAGGGGCTCGAATATGCCGCGAATCCGCTCCGCCTCCGCCCAATCGAGGCGGCGGATCGCCGCCAGCATCGCCTGGGACAGCGACGGTGCCAGACAGCCGCAGCCGGTCGTGAAGCCGCCTAGGCCGAAGTCCCGCAGGTGCACGATCGCGGGCTGCTCGCCGATGCCGCTCACGATCATCGCGGGGTCGACCACGCCTACGAGTTCCGAGAGATAGGGATCGTGGCCCGTATCTTCGCGGACCGTCGCGTACTTCACTGCGCTGAGCAGGCCGTCCCGGTGGAGTTTGGCGACGTCGCCGGGCTCGATAAAGCCGTCATGCTTGATGTAAAGCAGCGCGGGAACCCCCGCCGCCTCGACGAACCGCCGCACCGCCGTCGCGACGCCCGCGCTCGTCGTGATACCCTGTTGCGGCAGCACCATCACGGTCTGGAAGCGATGCCGACGAACGACCTTGGCGTGCTCGAGCAGCAGTCCATACGTGGGGCCGGCCGAAGGCACGACGAGTGTCGTCGGCCCCGCGGTCTCCGCCAGCATCGCCAGAAGCGGCTCATATTCGTCCAGCGGCAGGTGGTAGAGGTTGGCGTTGCCGCCGTAGAGCAGAAGCGACACGCCGCCCGCCTCGATGTGGCGAATGATCTTCTCGTTGGCCACCCGGTCGATCGTGCCGTCGGCGGCACGGGCCAGCGGCGGCACGGCCAACACCGAGCGTTCGAGATGGGCTTTCGTGAGCGAGGGAGAGACGTCCATGGGTGGCGGGATCCGCGGAGGGTGGAGCGAGGCCGTTCGTTCTAGAAAATGTCAGGCTCGGGCGTCGGGCCGCCCCGCTCGAGAAATCGGAAGTCGCAGCCGTGGTCGGCCTGCGTCGTCTGCTCCACGAAGAGCTTTCCATACCCGCGGGTGAACCGGGCTGGCGGCGGCGTCCAGCCGGCCAGCCGACGGGCGATCTCGTCAGCGGGGAGGAGCAGATCGATGCGTCTGGCGTCGACGTCGAGCGCGATCCGGTCGCCGGTCTGCACGATGGCCAGCGGGCCGCCCATGGCGGCCTCGGGAGCCACGTGCAGCACGCAGGTGCCGTAGCTCGTGCCGCTCATCCGTGCATCGGAGATGCGCACCATGTCGCGCACGCCCTGCGCGAGCAGCGGCTTCGGAATCGGCAGCATGCCCCACTCGGGCATGCCCGGCGCGCCGAGCGGCCCGGCGTTGCGGAGCACGAGCACGTCGTCGGCGGTGATGCCCTCCGCGGGGTCGTCGATGCGGGCCTTCATGTCGGGGAAGGAGTCGAACACGACCGCGCGGCCGGTGTGCTTGAGCAGCCGCGGCTCGGCGGCCGTCGGCTTGATCACGCAGCCGTCGGGGGCGAGCGAGCCGCGGAGCATGAACGTGCCGCCCGCCCGGGAGAGCGGCCGATCGACCGGCAGGATGACCCGGTCGTCGATCACCTCCGCCCCGGCGATGTTCTCACCGAGCGTCTTCCCGCTCACAGTCGGACAATCGAGCGACAGGAGGTGCCGCAGCCGGGAGAGCAATGCCGGCACGCCGCCCGCATCGTGAAAATCTTCCATGAGAAACTCGCCCGCCGGTCGCAGGTTTACGATCACGGGCGTCGTCCGCGAGATCGCGTCGAACCGATCCAGCGGCAGCGGCACGCCGGCCCGGCCGGCCAGTGCCAGCAGGTGCACGATCGCATTGGTCGAGCCGGCCAGCGCCATGTCGGCCACGATCGCGTTGTCGAACGAGGCGGGAGAGAGGATTCTCGAAGGCCGAAGACCCTCCCACACCATGTCGACGATCCGCCTCCCGCAGGCGGCCGCCATCCGGGCATGGGCCGAGTGGACGGCCGGAATCGACGCGGCCCCGGGGAGCGTCATGCCGAGCGTCTCCGCAACCGCGGCCATCGTCGAGGCCGTGCCCATCGTCATGCAGGTGCCGGCCGACCGGGCGATGCCCTCCTCGAGCTGCCGCCAGACGCAGGCATCGAGGCAGCCCGCCTGCCGCTCGGCCCAGTATTTCCAGACATCGGTTCCGCTGCCGAGCCGGTCGTTGCGATGCCGGCCGGCGAGCATGGGGCCGGCGGGCAGGAAGATCGCCGGCAGATCGGCCGAGATCGCGCCCATGAGCAGCCCGGGCACCGTCTTGTCGCAGCCCCCCATGAGCACCGCGCCGTCGACCGGATGGCTGCGGAGCACCTCCTCGGCTTCCATGGCCAACAGGTTGCGATAGAGCATCGCCGTCGGCTTCATGAACATCTCGGAGAGGGCGAGCACCGGGATCTCGACCGGGAATCCGCCCGCCTGCCACACGCCCCTCTTCACTTCCTGCACCCGCTGGGGGAAGTGGGTGTGGCACTGCGAGAGATCGCTCCACGAATTGAGGATCGCGATCACGGGCCGGCCTTCGGCCTCCTCCGCCGCGTAGCCCATCTGCCGCAGGCGGCTGCGATGGCCGAAACTCCGCAGGTCGTCGGGGGCGAACCAGCGTTGCGACCGCAGGTCGGCGACGGAGATGCGTCGTCGCTCGGGATGTTCGGGCATCGTCGCGATCCAGCTGCGTCGGGTTTCCGCTTCTGCCCGGCGATTGTACGCTGTCGCCGGGCTTGCACAAGGAACGTTCCCCATGTCGCCGCTGGTCATCCTTTGCGCCGCGCTCGTGATCGTGATCGGCGGCGTGCTCGTCTTTCGGCTGCATCCGTTCGTGATCCTGATCGTGGCGGCGTTCGCCGTCGC
>JBIIMX010000560.1:0-3319 GCA_044337765.1 Pirellulales bacterium
TCTCCATCAGCCGACCAAGGATCTGGGCAAACCGCCGCGGCACGTCTGGCCGCAGCGACTCGATCGCCGGTGGAGGATCCTGCTGATGCTGCAGCAGTTTCTGCACCATCGTGCCGCTGGCGAACGGCGCCCTGCCCACGAGCATGAAGAAGATCGTGCAACCGAGCGAGTAGAGGTCGCTGCGAACGTCGGCCGAACGCGGGTCGCGGGCTTGTTCGGGGGAGATATAGTCAAACGTGCCGAGCGTCATGCCACTGACGGTAAGATCCTGATCGCCCGCCATGTGGTGCAGCCTCGCCAGGCCCATGTCCACGAGGCGTGCCCGGCCCGTGGGAGTGATGATGATGTTCGACGGCTTGATGTCGCGGTGGACGACGTCGCGTTCGGAGGCGTGCTCGAGGGCATCGGCAACCTGGATGGTCACGTCGATCGTGCGGGCGACGTCGAAAGGCCCTTCCTTCACGACGACATCGCGGAGGTTTGTGCCCTCTATGAACTCGAAAACGATGTAGTGCCAGCCGTCGTCCGATCCGACCGCATGCACACGGCCTATGTTTTCATGGTCGAGGCGGGCGGCCGACTGTGCTTCGTTGCGAAACCGCTTGAGCATCTCCTCGTCGTTTGACTGCTGGCGCGACAGCACCTTGACGGCGACGACCCGATCGAGCGTGGTGTCGAGCGCCCGAAAGACGGCACCCATGCCGCCGCCTCCGACGAACTGATCGAGGCGGTAGGGACCGAGGGAGTGGCCCTCGAGCATGCGGCCAATCTCGGCCGTCGCCACCGACTTGCCAACGGCGGACGGCCGGCCGGAGATGACGGTGGCGTCGCCCGTGGCCACGGAGGCTGCGGCTGGAGAATCGGGCTTATTGGATACCGGCGTGTCGGCGGAAACACGGGACGAAGATTGCATGCCTCCGACCCTAACAGGCCGCCGAGACTCGGGTCAAATCGTCATCCGCAACCCAGATCGCGTCGTGGCACTAAACCGCCGCGACCGCGTCAGGCGACGACAGCACTGCCCGACGACGCTTTGCCAAGCGTTGCCAGCACACGAACATGAGGCCTATGCCGGCCAAAAAGATCGTCGCGGGCTCGGGGACGAGCACCAACTGGCCCGCCTGATACCTGCCGCCAATCGCATTGCTGCCATCCACATAGAACGACAGGCTCTGACCTTCGGCCAACAAGCCACCAGTTGCCTGCCACTCACCGTTCCCAACATCGTTGAAGGTCAGGTTGCCGTAGGCACCGGTAGCCGTAACGGACGAAAAATTGCTGCTGAAACTGCTCCCGCTGAACAACTGCCAGACATCAAAGTTGGCAAACCCGCCAGTTGTGAAGTCGATTGCCAGGGCACCTCCGAAGGTCACGCTGCTCAGGGCCACCACCTGATCGTAGAGCCCCGTTCCCGTGCCGCTGATCGCCATGGCTGCCGTTGCACCAGAATCCAGTTGCAACGATCCCACACCCAGGGTCCCAATCGTGTTTGCAGCACTGCCAGGCGTGAGACTTGCGCCATTTTGCACGACCACCGCCCCGGCGATCGTTCCATTACCGCCGAGTGTTCCCGACTGGACGGTCGTCGATCCCGTGTAGGTGTTCGCACCGTTGAGATACACGCTCGCCGTGCCATTCACGACCACCGAACCGGTGCCAGCGATCGCGCCATTCACTTCGGTCGACGTCGACGCCGCATCGATGACCCTGCGGCTGAGAGTAAGCGTGTTGGAACCGATATCCACAGGGCCCGTGATCGACAACTTGCTTCCAGTGACGCCACCGGTTGCCCACGTTGTTATCTGAGCGTCACCGGAAAGCGTCACGCTGCCCGACACGACCGCGGTTTGACCGGAGGCTCCAAAGGACCCAATCAGCGGACCATACTGCTGTCCAGCAGCCGTCACTCCGACGCCGCCAAGCGTGAGGTTGTTCGACACTATCGAACTGTTCCGCACTGCAAGCGAACCACTGCCGCTCACGACGACGTCCCCTGTGCCGAGAGCAAAGTTGTTTGAATCGACGCTGGCACCACCCGAGCCCGTCCGGACATTCCCGCCGGTGATGAAGGTCGTGCCCGATTGGCTGTTGCTGCCCGTCAAGAACAGCGATCCACTCCCTGCCTTTGTCAGACTGACAACACCTGCCCCATCGGTGATCGAGCCCGCATACGTCGACAAAACGGCTGAGTCGGTCAGCAACGAACTGCTGCCACTCACCAACGACGTTATCAGACCGCCGCTGCTGCCGCTCAGCGTGCCAATCGAAAGAGACTGGCCGTTGAGATTCAACACTCCGCCATTGACAGCGAGGTTTCCGCTACCGAGAGCGGTCGAGTTGCCCGCGTGCAGGGTGCCAGACTGGATCGTCGTACCCCCGCTGTAGCTGTTTGCAGCGTTCAGAGAGACACTTGCCGTGCCATCCACGACGACCGAACCGGTCCCAGCGATCACACCGCTCACTTCAGTCGACGTCGACGCTGGGGCCGTGACCCGGCGACTCAGCGTGAGCGCATTCGAACCGAGGTCCACAGGGCCCGTAATCGACAACTTGCTTCCCGTGACACCGCCGGATGCCCAGGTCGTTATCTGAGCATCGCCGGAAAGCGTCACGCTGCCCGACACGACCGCGGTTTGACCGGAGGCTCCAAAGGACCCAATCAGCGGACCATACTGCTCTCCAGCAGCCGTTACACCGACGCCGCCGAGGGTGAGGTTGTTCGACACAGTGGAACTGTTCCGGACCGCGAGCGAGCCACTGCCACTGACGACGACGTCACCGGTACCAAGAGCAAAGTTGTTCGAATCAACGCTGGCACCACCGGAGCCCGTCCGAACATTCCCGTCGGTGACATACGTCGTGCCCGACTGACTGTTGCTGCCAGTCAGAAAGAGTGATCCACTGCCCGCCTTTGTCAGACTGCCAGCCCCGCTGATATTGCCCGAGATCGTCAGGTTGTGCCCAGCTCCGAGCGTTGCAACATTTGATCCCGTGAGCGACAGGGTGTTGCCAACGAGATCGGTCAATGCGCTCCCGTTCGCTGTTGCAGTCGTCGTGATCGTGGCGTTTGTCAAGGCAAGCGGAGAACCCGTCACTGTAAAACTCGCGGATTGGCCAGCCAGACCATTATTTGTGAAGGACAGGGCATCGACCGTGATCAGCCCGATGTCGTTCGTGGTGGTGGTCTGCGTCGTACCACTAAAGACCAGACTCCACGACCCAGAAGTTGTCGGTTGAGCGCTCCAGTTGGACGCATTGGCCCAACTGCCGTTGCCACCGCCACCGGACCAGGAAGCGATCGGACTCGCGAACGCCGGGC
>JBIIMX010000437.1:0-3314 GCA_044337765.1 Pirellulales bacterium
CGATCCCGGACCGGTGACGCTGCGCCGGCTGAGCAACGTCGAATACGACAACGCCGTCCGCGATCTCACCGGAGTCGACATCCGGCCGACGCAGGCCCGGGAGTTTCCTCCTGACGCGGTCGGTGGAGAAGGCTTCGCCAACGTCGGGGAGGCGATGCCCATGACACCCGTGCTCGTCGAGCGCTATCTGCAGGCCGCCCGCGACGTCGCCGCCCGGGCGGTGCTCCTGCCGACGGGCTTCCTGTTCTCCGCCTCGCCTGATCGACCGGAGTGGACGGCCGAGGCTGAGAAAACGCTCCGCGCGTTTCATTCCCGCTACTCAGGTCCTGCCGGCGAGCCGCCGCTCGAGCAGCATCTGGCCGCGACGCTCCGCCACCGTGAGAGGCTCGCGAGCGGCGGGCCGGCCACGCTCGCCGCGGTCGCGGCCGAGGAGAAGCTCAATGCGACGTATCTGACTGCGCTTTGGACTGGCCTCACCGGCACGTCGGCTTCGCCGACGGAGGATATTCCCCGGGCGGTGCAGTGGCTGGAGAAGGTGATCACCAACGAAGCCGATCAGCAACGGCGAAGGGCGATGTTCCAGGCCGGGAAGAAGAAGATCGATGCAGGCTGGGCAGATGCCAAACGCGTGCTCGCGGAGTCGAAGGTTGACGAGGGCGGGTCGGCTCCCTTCGCGCAGAAAGTCGCGGTTCGACGCGGCGAGATTCTTCTCCTGACCGTGCTGCCGAACAAAAGCATCGGAGGTGACAGCACGCGTGTCGAGTGGACGATCCGTGAGACGACCGGCGAGAAACGCACCTGGAGCGTCGCCGATCTTGTTCCCGATCTCCTGAAAGGCAACCCTTGGAAGGACGAGCACGGGGCACACTGGAGCTTCCTCGCACTGGGGCCCAATCCGGTGTTCCTCACCGAAAAGCGAGACACGGTTGCTGGTCGGGCCGAGTTGCAATCGTGGAGCCTCGGCGACAGGCCCGGAGTGGGCGTGAACTCTGCATTCGAGTCCGTGAAACTCGGGGCGGCAACCTTGCCTGCTCGATCGTTCGGTGTGCATCCGGACACGAACCGTCCCGTGGCTGTCGCCTGGACGAGCCCGATCGACGCCGAGGTGGAAATCACGGGCCGCATCGCCGATGAGCACCCGACCGAGGACGACGGGGTGTCGTTCGAATTGTCGCACATCGCCGCGTCGGAACTGGGACAGGCCTTGGCCGATCTGGGCACCGACCTCACCAAGCCGAATGCCGGCCACCCGCCCGCCACGATCGGCCTCGTCCGGGAAAAGTGGCGGGCGGCCACAACCGACCCCAAACCGATCATGGAGGCGATCAAGGCCCTGCAGGAGAGGCTGTTCTGGAACGGCTACAACACGTCCAAGGTCCTCGCAGTCGGCAACGGCTTCCCGGCCTGGGAGGAAACGCTACGAGTGGTTGCCAGTGAACGGGTGGAGACCGCGGCCCGGGAGCCCCGGTTCAGGCTCGTCACGCTCCAGGTCGCGCCGGCGCAGCCCGGCACATTCGTGATCTGGGATCGGCTCCGGCTCGAAGGAGCCGACGCATCGCCGATCGTGCTGGCGGAGCATCCCGAACTGCGGGCAGCCATCGAGGCCTCAGGACTGCGGTTTGGACATCATCCGCGGGGGCGTTCGGTACCGCCGACGGCCCTGGTCACGGAGGCGGCCTCGGAGGTGACCATCGACCTGCAGAAACTCCCCGCACCGGTTCTTGAGTCGCTGGTGCTGCCGCGATTCCTGCGGGCCGACGTGAGCCTCGATGAAGGCAGCCCGGAGGTGGCCACGGTGCAGCCCGTGCTGCTGGGTCAGGCGGACGATTCCAAACAGCGGGACGCGGCGCGTTGCCGCCCGGCGAAGTGGCATAGCGGCGACAAACTCGTCCTGGAGGAGCCCGACCCCCGGGTCGCGCAACTGGTCCATCCGCGGGTGGCCGCCGAGCGGGCCCGACCGGCAGCGGAGTTTCGCAGCCTCTTTCCCCCGGCGGTGCTCTTCGAGCCGATCATCCCGCGCGACGCTCAGGGCAGCCTCTTCATGTTTCACCGCGAGGACGAGCCGCTGCGGCGGCTGCTGCTCGACGATGCCGGTCGGGCGGAGCTCGAGCGGCTCTGGAGCGAACTGCACTTCGTGAGCAACGACGCCGCGGCCAACAAGCTGATGTATGACCTCCTGCTCCTCTACTACCACCAGCCATCCGAACCTCCGCTGATGTTCTTCTACATCGAGACCGTAGGCGATCGGGTGCGCGGTGAGCAGGCGGACCTGCTTGCAGCCCAGAAATGCGCCGAGCCGCGGCACCTCGATCAGCTCCTCGCATTCGCCGCCCGGGCCTGGCGCCGGCCGCTGGCCGAAGAAGAGCGGGCGGCCATCCTCGCGACCTACCGGGCCGATCGTGACGACGGGCTGGCGCACGATCCGGCGTTTCGCGCGACGCTGGCCCGCGTGCTCGCGTCGCCATGGTTTCTTTATCGCGTCGAAGAGCCGTCATCCGGGCCGGGCTGGCAGCCGGTGTCGGGCGATGCACTCGCGACGCGGCTGAGCTTTCTGCTCTGGGATTCGATTCCCGACGACACGTTGCGGGCGGCGGCCCCGCGGCTTCACGAGCCCGTGGTGATGGAAGAGCAGCTCCGTCGCATGCTCAAGGACGGGCGGACCCGCGGCATGGCCGAAGAGTTTGCCGCCCGCTGGCTGGGTGTCCGTGACTTTGTCGCCAACCACGGCCGCAGCCTCGAGGACTTTCCCGAGTTCACAACCGCCGTGCGCGACAGTCTGGCCGAGGAGCCGGTGAGGTTCTTCGAGGATCTGCTTGTGAACGACCGGCCGGTCATCGATCTCGTTGCCGGCGACGCGGTGGTGGTCAACGACGTGCTTGCCAAACACTACGGCATTCCTGGCGTGAATGGCCCCGGTTGGCAGCGTGTCGAGAAGGTGGCCACCCACGGCCGCGGCGGCCTGCTTGGTTTTGGCGCGGTGCTCGCCAAGCAGTCGGCGGCCGCCCGCACGAGCCCGATCAAGCGGGGCGCGTGGCTCGCGCACATGCTCGGCGAGCGGCTTCCAAACCCTCCGCCCGACGTGCCACCCCTGCCTGAAAAGGTGCCGGCGGGCTTGAGCGTGCGCGAGATCACCGAACGTCATTCGCAAGACCCGCGGTGTTCCGGCTGCCACTCCCGCATCGACCCCTACGGCATCACGCTCGGGCAGTTCGACGCCCTCGGCCGGCTGCGGCCGCCCGGCGACCTGAAGCCGGGCGAAACCCGGGCCACGCTGCGGGACGGCACCGTGATCGACGACGTGGCCAGCCTACGGA
>JBIIMX010000438.1:0-3313 GCA_044337765.1 Pirellulales bacterium
CCGCTGGGCTTCGTCGGCCATTCCCTTGGCTTTTTCGATCCGCATCCAGCAGGCGACCGCCTGGTCGTATTCACCATAGCTGGCCAGAAACTCGGCGCATTTGCGATTCACCTCCACGTCAGCGGGGGCGGCGTCGAGTGCCGCCTTGAGGTAGACCTTCTGAGCGTCGGCAAACCCGAGCCTGCCGCTGGCCTCGGCCATCACAAGCAGGCTGCCGTGATCGCAGGGATTGCTCCTGATGATCTCCAGGCCCTGCGTGATCACCTCACGAAATTTCCCTGCCGCGGCCAGCTTTCGGAGGCCTCCCCGCCCCCCAGCCGACCAGAGGGCCGCCAAACCGCCCCCCTTTTTACCGCCGTACTTCAGTCGCAACGCACCGAGCAGGTTCTGCAGGAAAATGGCGTTGGCCGGGTCGCCTGCCACGCATACGGAGAACATTTCAATCGCATAATCGACATTTTTCGCGACGCTCTGCGTGGCATGCTGAAAACACTGTGCAAGCCGGGATCGCTCGGCCGGCGAGAGCGAGGGAGACGGCTGTGGGACTGCAGATCCCGGTCCGGCCGCTGGAGACTCGTTCGCCATGAAAGTTGAACACGGAAGTTTGGAATCGCGAGAACCCCGGCGCGATTCGACAGGAACACGTCCGACAATCCCGCGGGCACGGTATGCTGCCGTCAGCAGAGCGACGGCTTCATCACTCTGTTACGGACGGCACAAGAGTGTAACTCCCGGGCCCTGAAGCCTCAAAGCCCACCGTGCCCGCGCCATCCTGAGGCTCATCCAAGCCACCACCACACGTCTCACCCCCGTCAGCCAGCGGTCGCCACGCCTACGTCGCCACGCCTACGTCGCCACGCCTACGTCGCCACGCCTACGTCGCCATGCCTCCGATGCCCAGTGCCAGCACGTCTTCCCCATCGACCTCCCCCGTGCGTAGCGGCAGGGTTTCATTCGTAGGCGCGGGGCCGGGTGACCCCGGACTGCTCACGGTGCGAGCGGTGGAGTGCCTGCGGCACGCCGAAGTGGTGGTGTACGACACGCTCGTACCGGTGGACGTGCTCGAGATGGCCGCTCCCTCTGCAGAACGACTTGCCGTACCACGGGATGGACGCGAGGGGGATGGCGACCCCGGCGAGGCCACCGGGCGGCTCCTTGCGCGGCTCGCGCAGGAAGGCCGCAGTGTGGTGCGGCTCAAGGGGGGAGATCCCGCAGTCTTCGGCAGGCTCAGCGAAGAGATGTGCCCGGTTCGCGAAGCCGGCATCCCCGTCGAGATCGTGCCCGGCGTCACGGCTGCGGCGGCAGCCGCCGCCGCCGCCGGCATTCCATTGACCAGCCGCGCGGCGGCATCGAGCCTCACGATCCTCACCGGCCACGAGGCAGCCGCCAAGCGGGAGGGGATCGACTTTCGACAACTCGCGGCGTTGCCTGGAACGCTCGCGATCTACATGGGAGTCGAACAGGTCGGTCGGTGGTCGAGCGGGCTGTTGTCGGCTGGCAAGCCAGCGGATACGCCCGTCACGATCGTCAGCCATTGTTCTTGGCCCGACCAGCGGATCGCCGCCAGCACGCTGGCCCGCTGCGCCGCCGACTTCGAACGGAACAACTGGCCTTCGCCCGCCGTCGTGATCGTCGGTGATGTGGCACAGCCGATCGACGCAATGTCCGCCGGGGCACCCCGCGGGCCGCTTGCAGGACGGTGTGTGCTCAACACGCGGCCGGCAGGGCAGGGCGAAGATCTCGATGCCCTGGTCCGCGCTGCCGGTGGCCGCTGCCTTCGTGTGCCGGTGATCCGCATCGGCCCGCCCGCGTCCTGGCAGCCTCTCGATGACGCAATCCGGCGGGTCGACACTTTCGACTGGGTCGTGTTCGCAAGCGCCAACGGCGTGCGGGGTTTCTTCGACCGGCTCCGGGCAGCCGGCCTCGACGGACGGGCGCTCGGCACCGCACGGCTTGCAGCGATCGGTCCGGCCACGCGTCAGTCGTTGGAGGAAGCGGGGTTTGCCTGCGACCTCACGCCCACGCTGTTCCGCTCGGAGGGCATCACCACGGCCTTCGCGGAGTCGCCCACTCAAACCCGGTTCCTCCTGGTGAGGGCCAACCGTGGCCGCGACGTCATCCGGCGGGAGCTTGAAACGCTTGGGCACGTGGTGGAGGAGGTCGCGGCCTACTCCAGTGAGCCTGTGGGCGCCCTCGATGCGGCCAGCGCGGCAACGATCGAGCAGGGGCACGTTGACTGGATCACGGTCACCAGCTCCCTGATCGCCGAAACAGCCAGCCGAATCTTCGGACCGCGGCTCCGGCAGTGGCGGGTGGCGAGCATCAGCCCGATCACCTCGGCCACCCTCCGCCACCACGGCATAGAACCCACGGTCGAGGCGGCAGCGGCCGTTACCGACAGTCTGGTCGAGGCAATGTCGGACTGGGAGATTGCCCACGCCCCCCCGTCTGCCTGACCGGACCGGCTGCCTGCGGCGGGGAAATTCCAGACCGACCGAAACCTGCGTCGATATCAGTTCTTGGTCGGGGCCATGGATCGGTTACCGACCCGCATAGCTACGACGGGGGATTTGTCATGGGCCGATCAGGTCTGCCGACCACGCTGGTCATCTGTTGTCCGCTCACGACGGGCACATC
The DNA here is from genome assembly GCA_044337765.1 of Pirellulales bacterium. GTDB lineage: Bacteria > Planctomycetota > Planctomycetia > Pirellulales > UBA1268 > CAMCQY01. Next base: position 2,638 of record JBIIMX010000438.1, read on the forward strand.
GCGGGCGACGGCGGAGGCGTGCATCGATTTTGCCTGCCGGTCAGCGTTGCCCGTCACCTGGCTCACGGCAATCGATCTCCTTCCACTGGTGGTCGAGCGTGGTGCCTCGATGACCCCGTCTCAGACAGTGGCCCTCGATATTCCGGCCAACAGTTCCCGGCAGGAACTCCGGCAGTTGCTCACGCGGGCCTTGGCGGAAGCTCCAGGTCTCGATGTGGCGGCGGTCTGCGGGCCGCTGCAGCCTGAGCATCGGCGACTGCTGGTCGACGCGGGCATTCGGGTCGTCTGCCGCGACCGCTTCGACGACATCGCTCGCGGAACTCGCCGTCCCGCACCGCACGGCTGGCCCTGCCGCAGCACGCTGTGGGGACTCTGGGAAGTGACCACGGCAGCGGCGCCGCCGCCGGGCCTCGTGAGCCGTCTGCTGCCATGGGGCCCCCAGCCCGGGCCGGCGCCCGGCTCCCTGACCGTACTCGACATGGGAGGCCAGGGGCCGGTTCTTGACGGCGGATCGATCCGCGGACGCATGGAGCAGTGGAGATCATGGGCTGCGAGAAGGAACGCCCACGGGCAGGTGGCGTTTGCGAGCCTTGCGGAACTGCCCGCCCTGATCAGGGGAGCAGGCCGCCTCCCCGTCGGCGGATCGGTGCTGAAGGCCGCCTAGGCCTCCTGCAGG
>JBIIMX010000439.1:0-3300 GCA_044337765.1 Pirellulales bacterium
AAAACCAATCGGCTGGCGGTGGCCGCGGGGCTGGGAAGCGAGGCCGCGGAGGTGGCTGACGGGTATGCGGGCTGTTTCGTGCCAGCCGCCGACGGTGATGGCTACACCCTCGAATACCGCATTCCTTGGAAGACGCTTCGAGCGGCCGACGATCCGCCGCAACCGGGTGATCGTCTCGCGACCTGCTGGGAGCTGCACTACAGCGATAGCACCGGCCGCCTCTGGCGTGACCAGATCATCGATGTCCGCAATCCCGACGAGCCGGCAGCCATCTATCCCTTTGAGAGTGCTGCCACATGGGGCCGAGCCGAGTTTCAGTAATGCCACTCCGCCGGCCCCGATTCAGCCGCCACCGCGACCTGCCTTCCTGCCAAGGAACCTGCATGACCTTGCCATTGCTGTTTCGACTGTTCGGCACGCTGCGGTATCCCTTGCTTCTGCTCTGCGGCCTGCTCTCGATACCGAAACTCGCACTGTTCGCGGCCGAGACCGCACAACTGAGCGAAGACGACATCCGCTGGCGTGAGAAAATTGGCTTCAACCCGCAGGTGCATGGCGGAGGGGCTCATCGGGCCGACCGGGATTTCTTTCCGAAGCTGCCGTTCGCCTACTACCCCTCTGCAAACGAACTGGAGGTGGTGTTCGACCTCGCATTCGCCAAGCTGCTTCTGCCTGCTGGTTCGCCACCGGTGAAAGAACCAGTGGCGGTGGTCGATGTGCAGGTGTTTCCCGCACGCATCGAACCCGCGCAGCGGGAAAAGGCGCCGTTCTACTACGGGCCGGAGCAAACCGGTGCCGTGCAGACCGACCGGCCCGTCGCCACGTTCAAACTGCCGCTCGACGACAAAGGCCGTGGCCTCGGGCGGTTCACACTGCCGAAACTGGAGCCCGGCAACTACCGCGTGGAGTACGCCTTCGGGGGTGTCTCGCTGACGGCGGCAAAGACCTTTCGTCGCACGTTCTTCGAATGGGAGACGAACTCGCTCGGTCTCGATCACAAGGTGTATCCGCCGTTCGAGCCGGTGCGGGTATCAGGGGCCTCCGTCACGGTGGTCGACCGCACCTACACGGTCAACCCGCAGGGGCTGTTCGAGAGCGTGGTCTCGAAGGGGCGTGAGCTTCTTGCCGAGCCGATGCGTCTGGTTGTCGAACTCGACAGCGGCGAAGAGGTGGCATGGAAAGCCGGCCAAGCAGCCGGTGGAGTCAAGGGCGAAGTGGTCCACCCCGACACCGCCGTGTTCGAAACACGGGCCCAAGCCGCGGGACTCGGCCTCGATGGTGCGATCACGGTCGAGGAGGACGGCTGCGCGAGGGTGCACATGCAACTCGGGCCAATGTCAGCCGGCGGGCAGGGGGTGGCGATCAAGAAGGCGTGGCTACGGATCGCTGTAAAAGAGAAGGAGGCTCCGCTGTGCCACATGGTCGGCCTGAACTCGATGCGTCACAACTACGCAGGCCGCGTGCCCCGCGGCGGAAAGATCACCTGGATCAATCAGACGTGGCGGCCGGCCCGGTTTGAGGTGGCGGCCTTCGCCAGCCCCGCGCCCGACTCCTACGAGGTCTGGGACGGCCGTCAGCAGATGCATTGGGGCGGTGAGTTCTGGAACTTCACACCCTACGTCTGGCTCGGCGCGGAGGAGCGGGGGCTGGCCTGGTTCGGCAACGATATCGGCGGCTACGAGACCGACGGCGAGCGAGGCATCCAACGGCTGCGTATCGAGCCGGGGAAGGTCGTGCTCCACGTCGAACTCCTGCAGAAACCTATCAGGCTGACGGAGACCCGCACGTTCGAATTCGGTCTCCAAGCGTCGCCCACCAAGCCGATGCAGCCCGGCTGGCGCGGCTATGCCGTGCCGGGAGGCGGGGGCATGTCGGTAGTTGTCTGGGGCGGTTTCAACTGCGCTGACAAGGTGCCGGCCAACCGCGACTGGACCATCGTTGACAAGGTGATGGAAGGAGCGCGAACAGGGAAGGCGGATTATCCCTGGTTCGCCGACTACGCCAAGCAGCACACCACGCTTGTCAACGAGGGGGGCGGCGCGAAGCCCGGCACGTTTCGGCAAGTGCCGCTCGAGCAGGCAAAGGCCAATGGCCAGCCGTGGCTGACCGCACTCAACCACTTTGCGAGCAACGCCGCAGGTCTGGGCACCGACAAGGGCATCACCGTCTACTTTGAAGAACACCAGACGAGCGGTGTCTATCCCGACGTGGCGGAGTTTCAGGACGAATGGGCCGACAACAGCTTCTCCCGCTATCGAATGTTCGACTATCCATTCACCTGGGGGCCGGAAGTGCGGTCGGCCAATGCCGCGAGCTACCGGGATTTCGCCGTTTTTTACGCGAACGAGTGGATGCGGCGGGGCGTCGGCATCTACTACGACAACACCTACCCGATGACCGATTCCAACCGGCATCGCCTCCAGGATCGTGGGCTCGGCTGGCAGAACTGCATCTGGGGGCACCGCGACTACTACCGCCGCGTCTGGAAGCGGAGCCGCGAATTGATGCAGTCTGGTCAGGTGACCAGACCGTTGCACACGGTCGGCCACGTCACCAACTGCCAGGTGCTGCCCTACACCACCTGGTGGGATGCAACCCTCGGCGTCGAATCACCCGGGCAGTGGCAACCCGACACGGTTCCGCCACGATCGCCCGAAGAACAGAAACGGATCGACAAGCGCGGCTATGTCGTTCTCGGAGGCCCGAGCAAAGACAATCCGGGCCGCGCGCTGCCCTATCCGCCGGATTACCTGCGAGCGATGGAGATGGGCCGCATGGCGGGTGTGATTTCCCACTCCCGTCACTCGCTCCGGAGCGACGATGCCTTTGGCGGTCTGGGCGTTGGCTATGGCTCCACCGACAAGCCTCCGGCGGATGTCATGCACCACCGCCGTCTTTCCGACAAAGCGATGAACATGGTGCACGAGATCCGCGGCGGTGGCAGCCCGCACGACCACGACGGCATTCGCACAATCGCCTCGGCCTTCAACCTCTTCGGGTACGGAAGCCCCACGACCACGGTCCACAATTACTGGGATGAAGAACCATTTCTGAAAGGACTGAGCCCGGCGATCAAATGGATTGCCTTGGAGCGGCAATCGGCTGTGAAGGGAGAACCGGTGCTCGCCCTGCTCCAGAGCTACGACGCCGAGGCCTGCTCAACCACGCTCAACCTTCCGGAAGGCACGGCGTTGCTCGACCTCTTCACGAGGCAGCTCACTCCGGCCAACGAGCCCCTCCACTTCGCGGCGGACTACGGCACCCGGCTCGTGTTGATCGGTGACCGCGGACGGCTCGCTC
>JBIIMX010000440.1:0-3298 GCA_044337765.1 Pirellulales bacterium
GGCCGCACTGACCGGCTGCCCGATCCAGGCGATGACGGTGTCGGCATCGGCAGTCTTCCACAAATCGGCCGACGATTCCGCTGGCCGCCATGCCTCAGGGTGCTTGGTGTACCAGGCTGGCGTGAAGGCCACCGGCTCCGTCGAGACCACCGCTGCCCCCGCCACGGTCGGCTGACCGGCGGGAGCTTGCCCCGCCATAGCACGTGGGGTCGGAATCTGCTCCGGTAAGGTGGCCGAGGGCGAAGGCTTCGCAGTGGTTGGTGCGTTGGATGCGATCGCCGCCGGCGGCTGGACTGCTGGCTTGGGCGGGGTCGGCTGACGGCCTGCCAGACTGGGGGCAGGTGTCGCGCCGGATGCACTGATTGCGCTTGGTCCGCCAGCCAAACCGGGCACGCCAGCCAAACCGGGCACGCCCGCCACTCCCGCCACGCCGGGCACGGCCTGTGGCACGGCCTGAAGGATTGCCCGCCACCGCGGCCGAATGGCAGGGCCTGCCACGACCGGTGGGGGACCGGGCATCGGCACGATCACGGCCGCCGTTCCCGGCGGCGGCGGGGGCACGACGATGACACCGCGACGGGCAAGCCGCCGGGCTGGCACCGCGAGGGCCTCGCACGGCGTCAGAGCGGTCACAGCCGCTAGCAGCACCATCATCCCCAGCACCCTCGTCCGCAGGACTGCGCGTTGAGCCACGGCATCTCTCCTTCTTTATGTCGCTGACAAACTCTTCGTCGCAGACAAAAAACGACTGCAGACCGGACGCCTGTCGAGTCGCGTCAGCATACGATTCCCGGCCCGCAGCCGCCAACACGCAACGCCCATTTGTGGCCGCTCGCAGCCGGGATGGCCTCCTCAGTAGCCGGCCGACGCAGCGATCCCGCCAGCAATCTCGATCGCGGGCCGGGCCAGCCGCCGATTGGCCTCGTCGAGAATCTCCCGGGTGCGACTTGTCCCACAGCGGGTCACCCCCAGTTCCCGCCTGGCGAGGAGCCTGTCGAGATCGCTGACACCACCGGCCGCCTTCACCTGCACGTGCGAAGCCGCATGCTTCCGCATCAGGGTCAGGTCCGCCAGAGTGGCACCGCCGGTGCCGAATCCGGTAGAGGTCTTCACCCAGTCGACACCAAGCTCGCCACAGATCTCGCAGAGTCGAATTTTCTGTGCGTCGTGCAGACAACAGTTCTCGAAGATGACCTTGATCTTCTGCCCCGGACCCCCAGAGCCCGCTACGTCCGGGCCGCCACTTGGATCCCTCGCGCCCGGCGTATCGCATTCGAGAACTGCCGCTGTATAGTGTTTTCATGATGCCGGCTACGCGAACCATCATGCAGGCGACCGCCCTCGCCCTCCTGCTCGCCCCGACATGCTGTTTGGCCGCGGACTTCCCCACGCCATTCAACAGCGAAAAAGATGCGGCCGCGATGCCGCTGCCCGCCGCTGAGGCCGCCGCCACGATGGACGCGCCGGCGGGTTTGAACGTCGGCCTGTTCGCCGCCGAACCGGACGTGCAAAACCCGATCGCCATGGCCTGGGATGCCCGCGGCCGGCTCTGGATCGCCGAGAACAACACCTATGCCGAACGACCGATCAAGATGGATGCACGGCTGCGTGACCGCGTGCTCGTCTTCGCCGACCGCGATGGCGATGGCAGGGCCGACGAGCGGAAGGTGTTTCTCGACGACCTGCAGCAATTGACGAGCGTGGAGGTGGGGCTGGGGGGCGTCTGGCTGCTCTGCCCGCCTCGACTGCTCTTCGTCCCCGACCGCAACGGCGACGACGTGCCCGATGGGCCGGCGAAGGTCGTGCTCGACGGTTTCGATGTCGCGGCCGACAACTACCACAACTTCGCCAACGGTCTGCGGTTCGGGCCGGACGGCTGGCTCTACGGTCGTTGCGGCGGCTCCTGCCCCGGCCTCGTCGGCCGGCCGGGCGCCGCGGCCGAGCAGCGGGTGCGGCTCGAGGGGGGCATCTGGCGATACGCACCGCGGTCGGGCCGGTTCGAGACCCTCTGCCACGGCACAACAAACCCCTGGGGCCACGACTGGAACGAGTTCGGTGACGGCTTCTTCATCAACACGGTCAACGGCCACCTCTGGCAGATCATCCCCGGTGCGCATCATCCTCGGCACGGCTCGCTCGACCCCAATCCGCACATCTACGAACTCATCGACATGCACGCCGATCACTGGCACTTCGACACCGGCGGCGGCTGGCAGAAGTCGCGGGACGGCGCGGCGAATGATCTCGGCGGCGGCCACGCCCACTCAGGGCTCATGATCTACCTGGGCGACGACTGGCCCGAGGAATACCGCGGCCATCTCTTCACCTGGAACTTCCACGGTCGGCGGGCCAATCAGGAACTGCTCGAACGCGAGGGCAGCGGCTATGTCGGTCGCCATGGCCGCGACATACTCCTCGCGAAAGATCCGTTCTTCCGCGGCATGGAACTGGCCTACGGTCCTGATGGCAGCGTGCTCGCGATCGACTGGAGCGACACGGGCGAGTGTCACGAGGCGACTGGCGTGCACCGCACCAGTGGACGGATCTTCCGAATCGCACGCGACGATGGATCGCGGCGGGCCGGAGCGAATCTGGCCTCTCAGAATCTGGCAACGCTTTCCTGCGCGGCGCTCGCGGAACTCGTGCACCATCCCAACGAATGGTATCCGCGGCAGGCGAGAATCATCCTCGCCGACCGGGCCACCCACACCGCGGCCGATCTCCCGCAGGCGCACGCCGTGCTGCGGCGGTTCGCCGCGTCGAGCGACCCGATCGTTGCCTGCCGCGCCGTGCTCACGCTCCACGCCAGCGGCGGCTGCGATCAGTCGTTTCTCCGCGGCCTCCTCGCGCATCCCGACGAGCACCTGCGGGCCTGGGGCATCCGCCTGCTCGGCGACGACTGGCCGATCGACGGCGTGGTCGGTCCGGCGACCATTTCGCAGGAGGAGTCAGCCCGCGTCGCGGCCGCCTACGACGCCGTTGCCGCCGACTTCCGCCGCCTCGCCATGGATGACGAGAGCGGCTTGGTTCGGCTCGCGATCGCCTCGACGCTCCAGAGATTGCCTGTGGACCGCCGTGCCGATCTTGCAGCCGCGCTCATGACCCGCGGCGAGGATGCCGACGATCACAACCTGCCGCTGCTCGTCTGGTATGGCATGATCCCGGTGGTCGAGGCGAACCCGCAACGGGCCGCCGAGGTTGCCGTCGCCTCGCGGTGGCCGAAGACGCAGCGGCTGATCGCCCGCCGGCTGGCCAGCCTCATCGAGCGGCACCCGGCGGGGATGGAACGGCTCGTCGC
>JBIIMX010000441.1:0-3297 GCA_044337765.1 Pirellulales bacterium
CGCGATCGCCCGCGACCGGCTGGCTCCGGGCGGCCTCCTGCTCGTGAGCTACAACGCCATGCCGGGCTGGGCGCATCTGCAGCCGATCCGTGGCATCCTGCGGCAGTATGCCGCACTCCGGCAGGGTGACACCACGCAGCGTGTCAGGGACGCGGTGGCCTATCTGGTGTTCATGCGGGAGAAGCAGGCGAAATATTTCGAGGACAACCCCCGCGCCGCTGCGTATGTCGATGCCCTCTTGCAGCAAGACCCGCGGTATCTCGTTCACGAATACATGAACGAGCACTGGACGAGCTTCTACTTTGCCGAGGTGGCTGGGGCGTTTGGTCAGGCCGGCCTCTCCTTCGTCGGCAGCCTGCCGGTTTTCACAAATTTCTGGGACCTCTGCGTGCGGCCTGAATTTCAGGAACTCTTCCGCACGACCACGAATCGGCTTGTCACCGAGGCCCACAAGGATTTCTGCGCGAACACGGCGTTTCGCTGGGATGTCTACGCGAAATCCCCGCGGATGATGCGGGAGGCCGGCGAGCGGTTGGCGGAGGTGGATGATCTCCATTTCCGCGTCGCAAGGCCGGATATCACGTTGCCCTATCAGGCCAACCTGGGCGTCGTCACATCGACCGTGCAGGGGCCGCTGTATCAATCCCTGCTCGACATCATGGGCAGGAAGAGTCTGCGGCTTTCCGAGATTGTGGCCGCGGAGCAACGACGGGGCACGTCGCTGGAGGAGGTTGTCCGCGCCGTCGATGCAGGCGTGGCCATGGGATTGTTTGATGTCATCGCATCGGCGATCGGCGAGGCGCCGGCGAACCTGTCCGACGCGGTCTCGATCCCACACCCGTTGAACAGGGCCGTGCTCGAGTCCGATGCGTTGGACGGCCGCCCGTTGGCGTTGGCCAGCACCCTCACAGGCAACGGCCACTCGATCGGCGATCTCGACGCCGCAATCCTTCACGAACTCGTCGCACGTGGCCGCGCGGGCCTGGCCGAACGGGTGGCCATGCGGCTGGAGAACAGCGGCCGGACCTTGCAGCAAACTGGGCAGCCCGTGAACGATGCAGCGATCCGGAGCCGGCTCGTCGAGGACGCCTGTCAGGCGTTCATCCGCACGAGCCTGCCGGAACTGGTCCGGCTGGGCATCGTGTCGGCGTAATCGGTCATCTCTGGATGGGCACGAGTGGCGGATTGGCGACGCTCGGAACGGGTGCCGGTGTGGTCGGAAGTGGCTGCAGGGGCTGAATCGGCAGGGGCGGCTGCAGCGGCTGGACGGGTTGCGGTGGGACGAGTTGCGGCTGAAGGGGAAAGCCCGTTGCCTGGCTTGTCAACACGGGCTGGATCGGAGCGGCCTGCGCAGGGAAGCCTGTCGCTGTTGCAGGCGGGGCCGCTGCCGCCATCTGCCGGGAACGGATGTTGAGATCGTCGATCAATTGCTGCACTTCCTGACGGATGGCGATGCCGCGGTTTTGGAAGACGTCGACTGGTGTCACCCCGAACCGCCCGTAGAGAACCGAGTCGGCGTTGTTGTCGACCGAGAGGTCGGCGCCGCCGAGCGACACGCCCATGAACAGACCACGGCTGCGTGCATACGAATAGATTTCCGCACCGAGCTTGGCGTCGGTGCCGGCGTTGGCCTGCACGCCCACGGGGCCTGCAGCCACCGACGCATCCGCGCCGAGCGTGACCTTCTGGCCCTGCAGCACGCCGTTCAAGCTGCGCGGCGTCGCGAATACGAGCAGGATGTCGGCCGACTGAACGCCCACCTGGAACCCGACGCTGCCGCCCCCCATCGTCACCATCACCGGGGGGCTCCATGTGCGATCGGGATTGCGGACATGCAAAACGCCCCGGCCGTAGTTGACGCCGAGAATGAATCCCCCCTTGATCATGTTGGGGAAGATCGCCACGCCCTCGGCCTTCTGCAGCATCGCGGCCGGGAGCGACTCGCCAGGATTCGTGAAGAATTGGTCGAGTGCCTGACGCGCCCCCACGACGGTCTGGACCTCCTGTTCCCCGGCGATGGGTTGGGCCAAGGCAGGTTGCTCACCACAGCAGGCCAACACGCACCAGGCCGCGAGAGCGTGGATCAGGATCAGACGGGTAGAGAGCATTCGCATGGCGCATCCCTTCGCGGCAAGACAAGACAAGACAAGGCAAGACAGCCAAGAGACTAGCCCGCGAGGGCCATTCGGGTCGACGGCAGTTCCGAGGGGGGGCCGAGGCCTGGAACGGCACGTTTTCAGCCGCGAAGAGGGCTCACGCCAGACGGCCGTGGGCCTCGAGGAGCAGTTCTTCGGTCTCCTCCCAGCCGATGCAGCCGTCGGTGACCGACACTCCGTATTGCAGCCGTGTGCGGTCGCTGTGAAACGGCTGGCTGCCTGGGTGGATGTTGCTCTCGAGCATCAGCCCCACGATCGATTGGTCTCCCGCCACACGTTGGGAAAGAACATCCCGCCAGACGATCGACTGTCGACGATGATCCTTGCCGGAGTTGGCATGGCTGCAGTCGACGATCACGCAGGCGGGCAGGCCGGCTGCCTCCAGCTTCGCGCGGGCTTCGAGGAGAATCTCGGGGGAATAATTCGATCCGCTGCGGCCTCCCCGGAGCATCAGCACTCCCCAGGGATTACCGGTCGTCGAAACGACGCAGGTTCCGCCGTCGTTGTCGATGCCGAGGAAACTATGCGAGGCACGTGACGACTGCATCGCATCGACGGCGGCCTGGAGCGAGCCGTCGGTGGAGTTTTTGAATCCAACCGGCATGGACAGCCCGCTGGCCATCTGCCGGTGCGTGGGTGATTCGGTCGTGCGGGCGCCGATCGCTCCGAGCACGATCGTGTCGGCGATGTATTGCGGCGTGATCGGCTCGAGGAACTCGGTCGCCGTCGGCAGCCCCATCCGGGCGATCTCGATGAGCAGGCCGCGGGCCAGCCGCAGGCCGGTTGCCACGTCGAACGAATCGTCGAGGTGGGGGTCGTTGATGAGCCCCTTCCAGCCCACGGTGGTCCGCGGCTTCTCGAAGTAGACCCGCATCACGACGAGCAGGCGATCTTTCACCCGCTCGGCTATTTCCAAAAGCCGGGCGGCATACTCGCGGGCGGCGTCGAGGTCGTGGATCGAGCAGGGGCCGACGACGGCCATCATTCGGGAATCCTCGCCGGCGAGCACCTGTTCGACTGCCCGCCTGCCTGCCACGATCGTGCCCGTCGCGGTTTCGTCAAGGGGTAGAAGGGCCGCCAGACGAGCCGGGGGAACCAGGGGCTCCAGGCTGCGTATACGGAGGTTCGACGTGGACGGCAC
>JBIIMX010000509.1:0-2860 GCA_044337765.1 Pirellulales bacterium
CGCCGTCGTCATCATCATGGACGCCGATCTCCAGCATCCACCGGCTTACATTCCGGAGATGATCGCGAAGTGGGAGGAGGGTTACGAGATCGTCGCAACGAGGCGTACGAAGAGCGACCGGCAGCCGCTCGTCAGGCGGCTCGGGTCGAATCTCTTCTACTGGCTCCTCAATTCGATGTCGGAATTCAAGATGGAGCCGGGCACGACGGACTTCCGATTGCTCGACCGAATCGTCGTCGATGCGCTGAAACAGTTCACAGAGAACAACCGCATGGTCCGCGGGCTCATCGACTGGATGGGATTCAAAAAGACCTTCATCGAGTTCGAGGCGCCGGATCGTCATTCGGGCAAGCCGGGGTACAGCTACACCCGGCTGTTTCAGCTGGCCCTCAACAGCTTCACCGCCTTTTCGCTCATGCCGCTCAAACTGGCCGGCTACCTCGGCATGTTCGTGATCACGGCATTCGGCCTGCTGCTTGCATTCATGATCGCCGACAAATTTTGGATGGGAGGGCGGTTTGGCTTTACGCCCATCTCCTTCGTGATCGTCACGAACGTGATCATGAACGGCGTCGTCCTCGCCTGCATCGGCCTTGTGGCGCTTTATATTGGTCACATCCACACCGAGGTCATCGGCCGTCCGCTCTACCTGATCAGGAAATCGGTCGGCGTCCGTAAATGATCACTGTGCCGTAGCCTTTGCGAACCCGGGAAAACCGCCTCATGCCTGCCCACAAACCGACGATCGGCATCCTCACCAGCGGCGGCGATTGCCCCGGCCTGAATGCGGTCATCAGGGCAGCCGTGAAGAGCTCCGAGCGGCTCGGCTACGACTGCATCGGATTCCTGCGGGGCTACGAGGGGCTCGTGGATCCGGTCAGCTACATGCCCCTCACCGCGAGGAACACAGCCGGTATCCTCACCCAGGGCGGCACCATCCTCGGCTCGACCAACAAGGGACGCTTTGCAGCGACCGTCGGCGAGGACCAGCGGGTGGCAGTCGATCCAGTCCTGCTCGAACAGGTCGCCACGACAGTCCGCCAACTCTCGATCTGCGGGGTGATCTGTGCGGGAGGTGACGGCTCGCTGACGATCGCCCAGCAACTCCACGAGCACGGGATCCCCGTGATCGGCGTGCCCAAGACGATCGACAACGATCTCGGTGCCACTGCCTTCACTTTCGGCTTCGACTCGGCTGTGTCGTGCGCCACCGACGCGCTCGACCGGCTCCATACCACCGCTGCCAGCCATGAACGGATCATGGTGCTCGAGGTGATGGGGCGGCACGCCGGCTGGATCGCCCTGCACTCGGGAATTGCCGGTGGTGGCGACGTCATTCTGCTTCCGGAAATTCCCTGGACCTACGAGAACATCTGCCGCAAGGTTCGCGAGCGGGAATCGGAAGGGAAAAAGTTCACGCTCATCGTGGTGGCGGAGGGGGCCCATCTTCCGGAGGGAGGCACGGTGCATGCGACGGACGCGAAGGCAGAGGCCGCCGGGTATCGCCAACAGGTCAAACTCGGCGGCATCGGAGCGATCGTGACGGCCGAGTTGGCCGCACGTCTCGACCGCGAGGTCCGCAACGTCGTGCTCGGTCACCTGCAGCGCGGCGGCAATCCGACCACCTTCGATCGCGTGCTTGCGACGCAGTTCGGCGCCCATGCGGTCCGGCTCATTCATCAGGGCCAGCGGGGGCAGATGGTCTGCTACCGACCGCCAAACATCGAGAGTGTGCCGATCGCCGTGGCGATCCGCACGCTCTCCCGGGTCGACCCCGGTAGTTCCGCCGTCCAGGCGGCCCGGGCCCTCGGCATCAGCTTTGGCGATGCCGACGAGCGGGCCAGCCCATTTGCCGGCCGCTGCCTCGACGAAGCGATCTCGCGAGGCTGAAACGCCCGCAACCCATTGCCCGACGGGGCGATGGATGTTCTGCTGACCCGCGGTGGGCAATCACTTTTCACGTCCCTTTGATTCGTAGTGGAGAGGGCTTTTTTATGACAGAGCCACACAAGGCTGCCGGCAGAGTTGCGAGCGTCATGCAGGAAAGCCGGGTCTTTCCCCCATCGGCGGACTTTTCGGCCCGCGCGAGGATCGGTTCGCTCGAGGACTACCGGCGGATCTATGACGAGGCGGCCCGCGACCCCGAGGGCTTCTGGCACGCCCGCGCCCAACTGCTCCCCTGGATGAAGCCCTACGCGAAGGTTCTCGACTGGCAGCCACCCGTTGCAAAGTGGTTCGTGGACGGCCACACGAATGCGTCGGCGGCGTGTCTCGATATGCAGGTCGCGGCTGGCCGGGGAGACAAGACGGCGCTGGTGTGGGTTGGCGAGCCGACGGGCGAACGCCGCACCTATACCTACCGCGAACTGCTTGCGGAGGTCTGCCGGTGTGCGGCCGGACTTGTGAAACTCGGGATCAAGGCCGGCGACGTGGTTTCGATCTACATGCCGATGACGCCCGAACTCGTGATCGCCATGCTCGCCTGCGCGCGGATCGGTGCAGTGCACTCCGTGATCTTCGGCGGCTTCTCCAGCGAGGCGATTGCCGACCGCAACGAGGACGCCAAAGCCGTGGCCGTGATCACCGCCGACGGCGGTTGGCGACGGGGCTCGCAGTTGGCCCTCAAGAAAAATGTCGACGAAGCCCTCAAGAAATCACCGACGGTCAAGCACGTGATCGTGCTCAAGCGAACCGGCCAGCCCGTCGACATGGTGCCGGGCCGCGATGTGTGGTGGCACGATCTCGTCGCCGGCATGCCTGCCGACATGCCACCCGTGGCGATGGATTCGGAGTCGCCGCTCTTCATCCTCTACACCAGCGGCTCGACCGGAAAGCCAAAGGGCATCAAGCACACGACCGC
>JBIIMX010000442.1:0-3292 GCA_044337765.1 Pirellulales bacterium
GAAGAGGTGCAGCGGATCGTGCTCACCGCCAGCGGCGGACCGTTTCGCACGCGGGACCGGGAAACGCTCGTGCACGTCACCCCCCAGGAGGCGCTCAAGCATCCCACCTGGTCGATGGGGCCGAAGATCACCATCGATTCCGCCACGATGATGAACAAGGCTCTGGAGCTGATCGAGGCGCGGTGGCTCTTCGGCCAGCCGGCCGCGAAACTGGCGATACTCGTCCATCCGCAGTCGATCGTTCATTCGATGGTGGAGTTCGTCGACGGGTCGGTGATTGCCCAACTCAGCCCGCCCGACATGCGGCTGCCGATCCAATACGCGCTTTCGTATCCGGAACGGATCGACGGTCCGACGCGGCGGTTCGATTTCGCGCAGGCGATGACGCTCGACTTCGCCCCGCCGGATCCGGACCGCTTTCCGGCCGTGCGACTGGGGCACGAAGCTGCCACCCGGGGAGGCAGCGCCGGCGCCGTGCTCAACGCGGCCAATGAGGAGGCGGTTCGTGGGTTTCTCGAGGGTGCGATCCGGTTCACCGACATTGCAGAAGTATGCGCGCGGGTGCTCGATGAGCATCCCTTTCAGCCCGATCCGTCGCTCGACGATGTCCGTCGACTCGACGCATGGGCCAGGCAGGAGGTCGTGAAGTGGGCATGTGTGTGATGGCAGCGGCGTGTTTGGCTGCAGGATCATGGTTTGAATGGATCATCCAGCCGTCGAGCTGGTGGGTGATTCTGCAGGTCGCCCTCGGCCTGGGCTTCGTCATTTTCGTGCACGAACTCGGCCACTTTCTGGTGGCCAAGGCCTGCGGCGTGAAGTGCGAAAAGTTTTTTCTCGGCTTCGACGTCGGCGGCATGAAGCTGGCCAGTTTCAAATGGGGCGAGACGGAATACGGCATCGGTGCCCTGCCGCTGGGCGGGTACGTGAAGATGCTCGGCCAGGACGACAACCCGGCCGCCGCCGCCGAGGAAGCCCATCGCGCACGGGCGGCGCTCGAGTCGGGCGACCTGCCGCCTGAGCCGACAGCCGGCCCGCATCCCGCATGGGATCCGCGGAGCTATCCCGCCCAGAGCGTGCCCGAGCGGATGGCGATCATCTCGGCCGGCGTGATCATGAACGTGATCTTCGCGGTGCTGATGGCGTCTTGGGCCCTGGGATTGGGCGTGCGCGAGATGACGTGCGAGCTCTCGAGCGTGCGGCCCGGCGGCGCGGCCTGGCGATCTGGATTGCGGACGGGCGACCAGATCACGGCGATCGGTGGCCGCAAGAACCCGATCTTCACCGACCTCCGCAATGGCGTGACGCTCGGCGATGCTGCCAAGGGAGTGGAGTTCACGATCCATCGGCCCGCCGATGGCTCGACACGGACGGCCACGCTTCATCCCGATACCGACCTCGGCGTGCCAACCGTGGGGGTGACGAGCCCGTTCTCGGTGACGCTGCCGGCCGACCTGGCCGACGGGCTGCCCGGCGCCGCCGGGAAGACTGTGCCGCCGCTCGAGGCGGGTGACACCATCCGTGCCGTCGATGGCACGCCGGTGAAGACCTACGCTGAACTGATCGCGGCCCTGTCGCGGCAGCCCTATAAGGCATCGCAGCTGTCTGTGACGCGCCGCAACGCCGCGAAGGATGCCGGCAATGTGATCGTGACGCTGCCGCCGCAAGAGGTGCGGACGACGGGTCTTGTGATGACCGCCGGTCCTGTCCGGGCGGTGCAGGACGATTCGCCCGCGGCAGCCGCTGGTCTCAAGCCTGGCGACCTGATCACGGCGATCGATGGCGAACCGGTGGGCGATCCGCTGGCGGTCGACATGCGGCTCCGCGGACTGGCGGGCAAGACAGTGAAATTCGCGGTCGACCGCGCCGGCACGGCGGTCGACGTCGAGATCGTGCCCCGCGAGGTGACCTGGATCGAGGACCCGCGATGGCCGTCGAGCCCGGTGTCACTCTCCGCGATCGGCGCGGCGATCGGCGTCGATGCAACCGTGGCGGCAGTCGAGGTGGGAAGTCCGGCGGCGGAGGCTGGGATCCAGCCGGGCGAGCGGGTGGTTCGCGTGGCATTCATCGAGCCGGACAAGCAGGTGCCGGCGGCCGATGCAGGACTCGAGCTTTCAGCGAAGTCGCCGAGTTGGCCCTATGTGGCATCTGTGCTCCAGCAGGTTCGCGAAGGGACGAAGCTTTCGCTCGAGGTAGAGTCGGCGGCCGATACCGGGGTCACCGGCAAGCGACGCACCGTGGAGCTTTCCACCAGGAATGCGGACGACCAGTTCGTCGTTGACCGCGGGCTCGTGTTCGAGCCGGTCTATGAGATCGTGCGTGCGGGTTCGTTCTTCGATGCGCTCTCCCGCGGCAGCCGCAAGGCTTTCGAGAACCTGTCGCTCGTTTACCGTTTCCTGCACAAGCTGACGAGCAACCAGATCAGCCCCCGCCTGCTCGGGGGGCCGATCGAGATCGCCAAGCAGGCGGGCAAGTCGGCAGAGGAGGGCTTCAGCCATTTCCTGCTGTTTTTGACGATGCTCAGCGCCAATCTGGCGGTGGTGAATTTTCTGCCCATCCCCGTTTTGGACGGCGGGCATATGGTTTTCCTGGTGTACGAATGGATCCGTGGCAAGCCGCCGAGCGAAAAAGTCGTGGCAGTGCTTTCCTATCTGGGGCTGGCACTCATTTTGAGCCTGATGATGTTCGTCTTCGGACTCGATCTGGGACTGATACCGAGGCGATAGCCTCTCTGGAACCCACATGAGTCCGTCGAGCGATGCCGCGTTGGTGGAAGCAGACGTACAAGCGGTGTTTCCACCGGAGGGCGTCAGTGTCGTCGTGTTCGACGTGGTCGGCACGCTCGTCGAGCCGAGTCCGTCGGTGGCGGTGGCCTATCAGCAGGCGGCCGCGCGGCACGGCCTGACGGTTGACACGGCTGTCATCCAGCAGCGGTTCAAGGCTGCCTGGCGGCGTCAGGAGATGGTCGACGCGGCGGCGGTGCCGGCGTTTGCCACCAGCCGCGGTCGCGAGGCCGACCGGTGGCGGGCCATCGTGGAAGAAGTCTTCGACGGCGCGGCTCCCGCCGGTGAGATCTTCGCCGATCTCTGGAATCACTTCGGGCAGGTCGAGGCGTGGCAACCGCTGCCCCATGGCCGCGACCTCGTGCGGCTCGCGCTGGATGCCGGAGTCACCGTGGCGCTGGCGAGCAACTTCGACGAAAGGCTGCTGGCGATCGCCGAGCGGCTGGAACCGCTGTCGTGGGTGCCTCATGTCTTCGCGTCGTCGGAGATCGGCTGGCGGAAGCCGGCGCCGG
>JBIIMX010000443.1:0-3285 GCA_044337765.1 Pirellulales bacterium
GGGCCGATCCATAGGCGATGTGGCTCGCCGACAGGCAGACGGGGACGAGCAGGTTCGCACACTCCACCTTTTTCGGCACGAGCGAGCCGTAGCCTATTTTGTAAGGTTGCTTCGGGTGCACGCCGATGTCGCCCTCGTTCTGCACGGTGCCGTCCGGTGTCACGTAGCGGCGGACGTTGTGCGAATCGAGCGTGTAGGAGCCCATGCCGATCGGCTTCTTCACCGCTCGCGTGCCCAGGCACTCATGCTCGGTGAGCACGTCGTCGCCGATCATCCGCCGGGCCTCTCTTATATAGAGCTGCGGTGACCAGTGGCCGTTGTCGCCGTATTCGTCCTTTGGCAGCCCCCACGACTGCATCCGCGTGCGGATGTCGGCCGGCACACGCTGATCGTGCGCGAGAAACCAGAGGAGGCCCTGCTGATACGTCGTGTGGTCCGCGATGATCTCACGCCGTCGTTCGTACGACGCCTCGGGGTAGTCCTCGTTGGCACCGATGTGATCGAAGCTGAACGGGCCATGGTTGTTGGTGTCGGTCTTGCGGTTGGGGATTGCATCAAACTTGCCGAAGACATCCCGCCAGCCGGCGGCGAGCGTGCGGGCCAGGAGTTCATAACGGGCCGGATCGTAGCCCGCTGGCTTGGCGAAGGGAACGCGGTTGGCCGGATGGTCGGTGAGGCACATCCGGAAGCAGTAGGCCTGCACCCGCTTGTCGCCCTCGCCGCGGGTGCCCGGCGGGTCGGCGGAGATCAGCGGCAGGAGGCCGCTCTCGGGATTGCCCGGCTCCTTGAAGGGATCGACCGGCATCTTCCAGTGATGGCCGTGATGGAGGATGCCCACCTGGTTGCCGTTCCACTCCTCACCGTAGACGGAGTTCGCCTCGCGGCCGACGTGCCACTTCACGCCTGCGGCCGCCATGAGATCGCCCTCGTAGGTGGCGTCGATGAAAATCTTGCCCGCAAACCGCCGGGCCGGGCGGGCGGGACTGCCGAGCGTCGTGATCGCCTTGATCCTCGGGGCAGCGGGCGAGTCGCTCGCGAGCTCCACGCCGCGGTCCCGGTCGAGGAGAGCCTCGCGGACGACCTCGATCCCGTGCTCCGCGAGCCAGTCGTCGAAGATCTTCTCGGCCACGTGCGGCTCGAAGAGCCACATCGAACGGTCCTCGGCATCCGCCCGCTTCACCCCTTGGCCGAGCGCCCGAAACGTCTCCCGCGGCTGCCACTTCCACGCCTCCGGCTGCTGGTAGTGCTGCCAGACGCGCCGATAGAACTGCCTTGCCAGGCTGCCGATCGCCCGGGTGTTGCCGCTGTCGGTGTAGCCGAGGCCGCCGCTCGTGAGGCCGCCGAGATGCTTGTCGGGTGAGACGACGACGACATCGGCGCCAAGCAGCGCCGCACGGATCGCCGCGATCACCGCTGCGCTCGTGCCACCGTAGATGACGACGTCGTGCACGCGGTCGGGGTTGGAATCCTTCGCCCAAGGCTTCTTGCCGTTGCCGTAGGGCGGCGCGGGGTATTCGTCGAATTGGTCGCCTTTGCCCAGCACCCGCGGGTCTTGCTGCTCGCGGAGCGCGGCCATGAGCCGTGCCTCCAGCCGGTCGCGGTCGGCCGCGTAGGCCTTGTCGCCGGCGAGGTTCTTCACGCAATCGTGATCCTGCTCGACGTCGTAAAGCTCTTCCGCGGGCCGCAGGCCGAAGCAGAGTTTCCAATACGTGTCGAGCTGACCCGCGGCGGCGATGAAGGATTTCGTGGGGCCGGGATCGGTGTCGGTGAGCCCTTTGTCGGGATCGCAGCAGGGCCAGCGATCGGGAGCAAAGTTTTTGACGTAGAGAAAACGACCCTCGCGGATTCCGCGGGCGGGATAGCCGAGGCCGGACGGTGTGCCGGCCCGCCCTTCCACGTCGTTTCGCTCTCGGCCGATGATGGTCGCGTCGCGGGCGACGCCCACCGCCTTCTCGCCTCGCACGAGGCTGGCAAGGCTCCGGCCCGTGATCGGTTGCATGCCCGATGCGTCGGGCTGGATCCCGAAGAGTTCGAGGAACGTGGGGGCGAAATCGACGAAGCTGACGAACTCCGCGACACGGCGGTCCCCTGGCTTCTCTGGCCAGCGCACGATGAGCGGCACGCGGTGGGCCGCCTCGAAGCAATGTCCCTTCACCCGCGGAAACGGCATGCCGTGGTCGCTCGTCACGATCACGATCGTCTTGTCGGCCTGGCCGCTCGCCTCGAGCACGTCGAGCAGCGCCGCCACCTCGGCATCGAAGGCCTCGATTCGGGTCGCGTAGTCGAGCATGTCGCGGCGCACGATCTCATCGTCGGGCCAGTAGCCGGGCACGCGATCGATGTCGGCGGGCTTCTTGCCGGCGGCGAGCCCGGCGTCGCGGGCGTAGGGGCGATGCGGGTTCGTGCTGCCAAACCAGAAGAATGCCGGCTTGTCGGCGGGCAATCCGGCCAGGAACTGTTTATAGCGAGCGGCTGACTGGCTTGGCCGCGATAGACCCGGCGGCCCTATGCCCCAGGTACGGTCTTTGCCGTCTGCCGTCTTGGCGACGCCGGGACTCCAAAACTTGCCGGCAGCATCGACAGCCACGCCCGAATCGGCGAGCGTCTCGGTGAAGGCCTTGAACTGCGGCGGAAAGAATGGGTTGTGGTTGGCCGCCGCCTCGAGCTGCCATGGATAGCGGCCCGTGAGGATCGCCGCCCGCGACGGCGAGCACTTGGCGGTCGGCGTGTAGGCCCGGTCGAACGTGACGCCCTCGCGGGCGAGCCTGTCGATGGCGGGCGTCTTCGCCCACGTGCAGCCGTAGGCGCCGAAGCTGGGGGAGGCGTCGTCGGCGATGCAGAAGAGCACCCGCACGGGTGGCCCCGGCTCCACCGCAGGGGCGGCGCCATGAGTGAGAGCAACGCAGCCCGCAACGAGCAGGGCCGTCTGTACGAGTCGTGTCGAGAATGGGTGTTGCATGGGATAGATTGTAACTCGTGGCATTGATTCGCTGTTCGGTGGCCGATGGCATAGTGGTGTTTATAGATAAGCTGACAGGCATGAACACATGCCGTTCGCTGGCCAGCCGACCTCGTCAAGCAGGTGCACCAGGCCGAGGCGAAAGACTCGCCGCCGACCATCCGCACCCGCGGCGCGGCCCTGCTCGCCATGTGGCAATCGCTCTGAAAGGGGACGAAGCTCCGGTGAGTTCACCCACAAGCCCCCGGCGGAAGCCGGTGGGATGACGGGTGGCGATCACGACCGGCGCTGTTGAGCACATGGCCGCATGGTGATGGCTCGCGTCA
>JBIIMX010000444.1:0-3284 GCA_044337765.1 Pirellulales bacterium
GTGAGGACGATATCGGCATCGCGGGCCCGCGCGACGACATCGGCGGCAGCCGTCCGCGGGTAGACGGTCAGCGACCCGATCGCCTCGACCTCCGACCAGTCGAGGTCACCCGGGTTGGCCGTGTGGCCGTCCAAAATCACGATTGAGCATGGATGTTGCATGGTGTCAGAGAATAGCAGGATCGAATGGCCAATGGCACCAGACTGTTTGGTGCAGGCTGTTTGATGAAGGCTCGACGCTGAACGCGGACAAGGATCAACGGAGAGCCGGAGGCCCTTCCGATCAGCGGGTCGATGCTCGAACGCTGGCGGGCCGCGCACCCCGCGGGAACGCGAGCAGTCGGCAGGTCACGCCTTCAGCGATCCATCGCAGCGGGTTGTATCCCGAGACATCCTCCAGCGGATAGACTTCGTGCCGCGGATTTCTTCGGAAAATTCTTTCGAGAGTGCACCCGCGGCCGCTTCGACAGGATCCCCATGGCCGGCAGCCTGCTTTTGCTCCTCGACGACATCGCCAGCGTCCTCGACGACGTGGCGGCCATGACGAAGGTGGCTGCCAAGAAAACGGCCGGTGTGCTCGGCGACGACCTCGCCCTCAACGCCAAGCAGTTGACGGGCGTGCGTCCGGCTCGCGAACTGCCCGTGGTATGGGGTGTGGCCTATGGCTCTGCCATCAACAAGCTCGTCCTCGTGCCGGCCGCGGTTGCCATCAGCTGGGCAGCCCCCTGGGCGATCCAGCCGCTGCTCGTCGTCGGCGGAGCCTTTCTCTGCTACGAGGGGGCCGAGAAAATCCTCCACCGGCTTCTGCACGCGAAGGACAAGGCACACAACGAGGCACTCTCGCAGTCGGTCATCGCCGACGGCACCGATCCGGTGTCGGTTGAAAAGGACCGCATGCGGGCCGCGATCCGCACCGATTTCATCCTCTCAGCCGAGATCATCGTGATCACACTCGGCGTGGTGGCGGGCAAGCCGCTCGCCACGCAGCTTGGCGTGCTGGCGGCCATCTCCGTCGCGATGACGGTCGGTGTCTACGGGCTCGTTGCGGCGATCGTGAAGCTCGACGACCTCGGGGCGATCCTCGCGGCGCATCGCAGCGTTTCGCTCAGGGGCCTGGGCCGCGGCATCCTCGCCGCCGCGCCGTGGCTGATGCGAGGGCTCTCGATCGCCGGCACGGCGGCGATGTTCCTTGTCGGCGGCGGGATCATCGCCCATGCGCTGCCGGCGGTGCACGCCGCACTCCACGAGACCGCGAGCGCCAACTGGCTGCCCGTGCTCTCACTCGCAGCCGACGCCGCCGTCGGCCTCTGCGCCGGCGTGCTGCTCGTCGGCGCGAAAGCCTTGCTGCCGGGGGGTGGATCGGGCGACCACGACCGGTTCAAGGCTTGATCGGCGATCGACCGGCGTGCGGCCTCCATCCGCGGGATAGGCTGCCGCACTCGGGCGATAGTGGCCGCGGCCGCAAGGCCCCGGTGGGGCGGACATTTCCCCCGTGACCCGGCGCAGCCACGTCGGTACATTCACGGTTGTCTCGGGCGCGAGCATTCTGTGGGCGGCCTCCGGCGGACCTCATCGATGATCGGCATGCATACGAAATCTGCTTTCACCGGAGGCATGGCTCTCCTCGTGCTGCTGACCTTCTTGGCACGCCCGGCCGGGCTTCGTGCTGAGGACGCAGCCAGCTCGAGCGACGCCGCGCGGTCGGCCTATGCGGCAGCGGCAGCGCTTCAAAACCGCGAGGCCTGGGATCTTGCCGCCGAGGAATGGGAATCGCTCCTCAAGGCCCATCCCGCGGACCCGCTGGCCATGAAGGGCCGCTACTATCTGGGCATCTGCCAGCTCAAGAACGGCCAGCGGGAGAAGGCCGCTGAGACATTCCGGCAGGTGATCGCGAGCAAGTCCGATGCCGCCACAGTCGCGCTTGCCCGCTGGGAACTGGGCCGTACCGCCCTCGACGCGGCTCAGGCGAAGCCTTCGCCCGAGGCATTTGCGGTGGCGTCCCGCAGCCTCCAGGATTTTCTGGACAACAGTCCGGGCCAGCCACAGATACCCGACGCTCTCTTTTTCCTCGGTGAATCTCTCTGGCAGGCAGGCAAGCGTGACGATGCGCTCGCCGCCTGGCAGCGTTTCGTCCGCGAGCACGACACGTCTTCGCGGCTGCCGGAGGTGCTCTATGCGCTCGGCGTTGGCCAGGCCGAGACGGGCAGGCGCGACGAGGCCCTAACCTCGCTGAACCGTTTTGCCGAATCGTTTCCCACGCATGCACTGGCCGCCGATGTGGCGATCTGGCGTGCCGATCTGGCCAGCGCGGCAGGCAAGGCTCCCGAGGCGGAAAAGATCCTCGCCACCCTGATCGACGGCAAGGGAAGCCGTGCGACTGATGCACTCGAACGCCTGGCAACGGCGCGGTGGAACAGGAAGGACTGGGCCGCGGCGGCGGAGTCATTCAGCCGTCTCGCCGAGCGCGAGCCAGACTCTCCGCGGGCGGCCCGGGCCCGCTTCTCGGCTGGCCTCGCGTTTGCCGAGGCTGGGAAACGGGACGAGGCCCGCGCCTGGCTCGGCCCGCTCGCCGCAGGCGATGGGCCGTCAGCGGCCGAAGCAGCCCATCGGCTGGCCCTCGTCGAGATCGACGCGAAACAGCCCGCCCGCGCGGTGCAGATCGCCGATCAGGCGCTGGCAAAACTCGCCGCGGGCGGTCGGAAGGGCGAATCCGAGACGCGACGCATGCTGGCCAGGCTCGCGCTCGATCGGGCCGATGCCCTCTGGGAGATGCCCGATGGCAAGGGCCGGAGTGAGGCCGCCGCGGCCTATGCCCAGATTGTGACAGACTATCCCGACGAGCCTGCCGGAAAGACGGCGGGGTCGATGGCGGCGATCGCGCTGCTCGAAGTCGGCAGGCCCGAGGAAGCCCTTGCGCAGGCTGACCGCTTCTTGAAGGGCCACGCGTCGCAAGCAAAAGAGACGACGCCGGCAGAGAAGGCGTCTCGGGCCAAAACAGAGGCCACCATCATCGACATGAAGGCCGTCCGTGCCGAGGCAATGCTGGCCAAGGGGGATGCCGCCGCGGCGGCCGAGGCCTACCGGGACCTGATCGGTTCAGCAGCGGGGCCCGCCCCGGTCGCACCGGAGCGGCTCGCCCGCTGGCGACTGCGGCAGGGAGTGGCATTTCTCGCGGCAAAGCAGTGGCAGCCGGCGCATGAATCGCTGGCAGCCGCAGCCTCGGGGCTGACCGGCGACGCGGCTGCCGAGGCGGCCCTGCTCGACGCCACGGCGCTTGTCGAACTG
>JBIIMX010000445.1:0-3264 GCA_044337765.1 Pirellulales bacterium
GCGTCGTGTGCCAGTGCGGATAATCGAAATCGATGATATCGCAGGTGGGAATACGTCCGATCATCCGCAACGGCACGTGATCGTCCTCGACGGAATATTTGGGCCGGGGTACGAACTGCCTTGCGTTACGGCGGGCTGCCACGGCCCAGATCGCATCCACCACGGGACGGGTGTCCGGCCAGTTGACGCTCTGCTGCTCCTGCCAGATTTCCAGATCGCGGTCAGCCACCATGTCGACGATCACGCCGCAACGGTACGCGTGCCGGTGTCGGCCAGCCTGCTGCTCGGCGGCATAGTGCCGCGCAAAGAACGTCGACCCAAGGAAGTAGGGGTCGCGAGGAGCGACGACATATTCCTCGGCGTCGAAGAGGACGAAATCGACACCGACGGGCCCCGGCAAGGCGGGCATCGTGCGGGCCAGTTCCATCAGCAGCGCCACGCCGCTGGCGCCGTCGTTGGCTCCGATGAACGTGCCCTTGGGATCGACGGGATCGCGGTCGGGAAACGGACGCGTGTCGTAATGTGCACCGATGAGCACGCGTTCTCGCCGTTCCGGATGCCACTCAACGATGAGATTTTCCATGTGCACCGGCGCCCCCGAGCGGCGATCGCGGATTTGGAAGGCCTGGCCTTGCACGGTGCCACCCGCGTCACGGAAGTGGGCTGCCAGCAGGGCCCGTTGCTTCACCATCGCCGGCGAACCACTCGGCCGGGGCCCCAGTGCCGAGATCGCCTCGAGGTGGGCAAAGGCTCGCGCGCCGGAGAATTCCGGCAACTCCTCCGCCCGGTTCGCCGTTGGGAACGCGACCACCGTCAGCAGGAACGCTGCAACCGTGTGTACGAGCATCCGTCGCCAGTCGCTCATGCAGACTCCTTTCGTGCATAGTCTAATGAGTGTAATGCATTACGGCCCGCTGACAGTCCTGCTGTCTGGGAGACGTTTCGTCCTATCCACCGCTCCCTCCACGGCATTCTCCATGAAACAATCTCTTTTTCGCCTGGCTTGCCTGTCGCTGGCGTTCGCGTCGGTCGCCGCCGCACGGGCGGGCGGAGGTCCCGAAAACCTGTTCCTGGTCGTCAACGCTTCGAGCCCCGACAGCGTTGCTGTGGCCAATGCCTACGCTGAACTGCGGGCGATTCCACCAATCAACGTGCTCATGCTGCCGTGGCAGGAAAGCACGGAAAGCGTTGGCATCGCCACATTTCGCAGCGATCTGCTCGATCCCGTGCTCCAGGCCATCGATGGCCGGCGGCTCGCCCCGCAGATTGATTGCGTCGTCTATTCGACCGACTTTCC
Source organism: Pirellulales bacterium (assembly GCA_044337765.1). Classification (GTDB taxonomy): domain Bacteria; phylum Planctomycetota; class Planctomycetia; order Pirellulales; family UBA1268; genus CAMCQY01. The sequence continues at coordinate 1,298 of JBIIMX010000445.1, forward strand.
CTGGCGGATCGATTTCCCGGAGGAAATGCCCGAATCGCTCAAGACGCAACAACTCTTCAAGTTTCCATCCGGCTCCCTCACGGGCATGACGATGCTCTACGGTGCAGTGCGGAGCAGCCAGGGACCGGTCTGGCTCGACCCGCAGAGCAACCGCTACTGGCGGCCGCTCGATGCCGAGGGCGTGCCGAAATCGACCGACGGTTTTCGGGGCTGGCATCGTTATGGACCAAAGGGCGAGGTGACCGAAGACGCGGGGAACCGCTACCTCTTGTCGGTGATGCTGGGGGTGACGGCAGGACGGGGCAACTCGGTGCCCGAGATCGTTCGTGGACTGGAGGCCTCGGCGGCGGCCGACGGCACCACGCCGCCCGGCACGGTCTACTTCGTCACCAACGACGATGTTCGGACCAAAACCCGCAGCCAGGCCTTTCCGCCAATCGTGCGGGCTCTCGAGGCCCTCGGCGTGAAGGCCGAGATCGTCTCCGGCGTGTTGCCGTCAGAAAAACGCGATGTCGCGGGACTGATGACGGGGTCGCCGACCTTCGATTGGCCGGCGTGCAAGAGCACGATCGTGCCGGGTGCCATCTGCGAAAATCTCACCAGCCTCGGCGCCGTCTTCACGGAAGCGGCCGGTCAGACCCCGCTCTCCGTCTTCATCCGCGCCGGTGCAGCCGGTTCGAGTGGCACGGTCATCGAGCCCTACGCGCTGCAGGAGAAGTTTCCACATCCCGCGATCCACGTGCATTACGCGCGCGGCGCGACGCTCGCCGAGGCCTTCTATCAATCGGTGCAGGCGCCGTATCAACTGCTGGTCGTGGGCGACCCGCTCTGCCGCCCGTGGGCCACGATCCCGCAGGTGCAGGTCGTGACGGCGGGCGACGGCAAGGGCCTGGTCGCCAACGGTACGCTCTCCGGTCGGATCGAACTGTTGCCGCAGGCGACGGTGGCAAAACCAAAGCCGCCCCGCGTCGTTGTGGCCGGTGGTGGGGAGATCGCCGACTTCACGCTCTTTGTCGACGGCGTGCAACTGGCACAGTGCCGGCCGGGTGAACGACTGCCGCTCGACACGGCGCAGTTGGCCGATGGGCATCACGAACTCCGCGTCGTCGCCAGCGAATCCTCATCGGTTCGGTCGCAGGGCCGCTGGATACTGCCGGTGCGGTTCGCGAACCATGGCAGGTCGCTCGTCGTCGAGGCGGAGCCGCCCCGCGTCAGCGTCGCGGGTACGGTTCGGGTGCGTGTGGCCGGCGAAGGGCTCGACGGCGTGGCGGTGTTTTCGATGGGCCGGGTGCTGGGCCGGACCGCCGGAGGCGACACGACGATCGAGGTGCCGGCCGAACTGCTCGGCCGCGGCCGCGTGACGATCCGCGCCACGGGACGCTCCGGCCCGGGCGCGGCGAACAGCGTCAACGCCGATCCCGTCACGGTCGAGGTGACGGAGAGATAGCGACGTTCCCCATGGCCACGAGTTTCAACGTGTGGAACCCGGCTCCCCATGGCCACGAGTTTCAACGTGTGGAACTCGGCTCCCCGTGGCCACGGGTTTTTCAACTTGTGGAATCCGGCTCCCCGTGGCCACGAGTTTTTCAACTTGTGGAATCCGGGCACGATGCCCGCCCCGCCCTCAGACCTGACCCAAATGCCCCGTCTCGTTGAACGCGACGAGCCTGGGGCCCGGCCATTCGAGCTTGGTCACCGAGCAGTTGGCGAGCGCCGGCAGCTTCGTGAAGGGCCGCTCCGCCGCCGCCGCCAACAGCGGGTGCTCGCGGCCCAGCATGCTGCCGAGCGCCGCAGTGAGCACGCCACCGTGCGCCACCACGATCATGCCCGGAGTGTCGCGACCGGCGAGCATCTCGAGCGTCGCCCGGCCGCGGGCCGCCAGCTGCGCGCGGGATTCTCCGCCGGGAATGACGTAGTGCACGTCGCCCGACCGCCACTGGGCCACCTCCTCGGGAAACTCAGTCTCC
>JBIIMX010000063.1:0-12485 GCA_044337765.1 Pirellulales bacterium
CTCCGCGATCTCGTTCATCCGGCCGCGGCTGTCGGTCAGCGACGAGAAGCCGCTGACGCTCGGCCGCACGGGCCCCGGCGGCACCGTCGAATCGCAGCCCCGCTGGATCGCGAACGGCCAGCGGCTGACGCTTCCCGACCAGCGGACCGACGACGACGAGCGGCAGGTCGCCACGCTCCTCTATGGCATCGCCACCGTGAAGCCGAGCCTGCATTGGAGCATCGCCCACGTCTGGGGCGAAACGGATCACGTCGGCGCGGTGATCGTGGGGAAAGACGCGGAACGTTTCGAGTTTGTATCCGAGCATCTCGGCGGGTCGCCCCGCGAGCTGCGGCTGGTGGGCGGCGATGGCGAGGGGGGCCTGCTCGGCGGGGCCCCCCCCGAACGCGAACCGCTCGTGGTGCGGTTCCGAGGCAGCGACGAGCCGGGCGATTATGCGGCCACCGTGCGGATCGTCACCCAGGCTGGCAATATGGGCAGGCTTTCCAGCGGAAGAGAGGGGGAACCCCTGCCACAACTCTTTTACGTCGACATCCCGGTCTCCGTGACCGTCGCGGCAGGTCCCCGGCCTGCCGGTTCCGTCAATTGAGCCTTCGGTGGGACCGGCCTACGCTGTAGAGGTAGGCGAGGGGTTTTTCACCCTCCACACACCCGGTCAGGGGCAACTCGGATGCGACGCGACAACGGACTCGGAACGCGCGTGGTGCTCGCCTGGTTCGCGGCCTGCATGTCGACGGCCGCAGCGGCGACCGCAGGCGTGCCGGCAAACGTGGCCAGGGTGATCGAAACCCGCTGCGCCGGCTGCCACGGGGGCGAGAAGCCCGAAGCGGGCGTGCGGCTCGACGGCGAGTGGACGGCGGAGCGGCTCGTGTCGGCCGACGGCCAGGCCTGGTTCCGCGCCCTGCACGAGATCGAGTCGAAGCGAATGCCGCCCGAGGAGGAGGAGCAGCCCTCCGACGCGGAGCGGGCCACCGTCGCGAAATGGATCCGCGGCGACCTCGCCGCACTCGAACGGCAGCACCAACTGTCGATCGGACGCAGCCAGTTGCGACGTCTCTCCCGCGAGGAATATGCCAACACGATCTTCGACATCTTCGGCTTCCGTCCGCCGGTGAGCATCGATCTGCCGGAGGACGGTCGGGTGGACGGCTACCAGAAGGTGGCCCGCGCCCTGCCGCTCTCCGCGGCGAGTGTCGACGGCACCTTGCGGCTCGCCGACCGGATCGTAGGCCGGCTCTTCAAGCCCCTCCCTGCGGAGCCGCCGGCCTTCGAACGATACCCGGCCCGCCCGAGCGAGCAGTCTGCTGGCCATCTCCTTGAACTTGACCCAGAGACGATCGTCTCCTTCAACTCCGACCTCAACTCAGGGCCATTCAAAGGTGCCAGCTGTAAAGTGCCCGGTCTGCACAAGGTCCGGCTGTCGGTCTATGGCTACCAGACCGACAAGCCGCTGCCTTTCGGCATCTACGCTGGTCACGTCGGAGCGTATCCGCAGCTCGTCGAATTGGTGGGCATCCTCGACGCCCCTCCCGGCAAGCCGGCCGTGCTCGAGACCGAGATCTATCTCGGCAGCGCCGACATGAACGATAAGGCGGCCGTCGGCGACGGGATCCGGCTCGTGCCGTTCGGCCTCGGCGTGCCGGTGCCAAAAGGCCATCAGGCCAAAGCCGCCGCCGAGAAAGGCAAGCCGGGTCTGGCGGTGCAGTGGGTGGAACTGCAACCGCTGAACGCCCCGTCGATCGGCGACCGCTTCCTGTCGGCCGATTTTCCGCCCGCATTCGACAAAGAGTTGCGGCAGATTCGCGAAGGACGGCGGCACGGCATGCCGCCCATGCCGGCGGGCAAGCTCAAGTCGGTCAAGCCCGACGAGTTCCTCGCGATCATGAAGAAGACGGTCCGTCGGGTCGCTCCGCGATTCTTTCGCCGCGATCTCTCCAAGGACGAACTGGCCGCGATCGCGGCCTCGATCAAGGCCGACGCCGAGGCCGGCCGCTGCGTGAGCGAGATCATCGTCGATGTTGTCCGCGGCCTGCTCACGTCGCCCGACTTCTTCTGCATCATCGAGGAGCCGGGCCCGCTCTCCGACTTTGCCCTCGCCACGCGGCTCTCCTATCTCCTCTGGAGCTCGACGCCCGACGAACAGCTGCTCACGCTGGCCCGGCAGGGGAAGCTTCGCGACTCCGTCGTGCTCCGCGAGCAGACCGACCGGATGCTCGCCGACCCGAAGTCAAAGCGGTTCTACAAGGACTTTGCCGCCCAGTGGCTCAGGCTCTCCGCGATCAGCGACACGACCCCCGATCCAAAACTCTTCCCGGAATACCACCTTCCTGAGAACGACCTGCTCAAGTGGTCGAGCGTGGCTGAGACCGAAGGATTTTTGAAGTTGCTCGCCGACGAGAACGCGAGCGTGAAGGAGCTCGTCGACTCGCGGCGGGTGCTGGCCAACGCCGTGCTGGCCCGTCACTACGGAATCGAGGGGGTGGAAGGTGGCGGGCTTCGCGCCATGACGCTGCCGGCCGGGTCCCCCTTCGGCGGGCTCTGGACGCAGCCGGCCGTGCTCAAGGTCACGGCCAACGGCACCAACACGTCGCCGGTGAAGCGGGGCGTGTTCGTGGCCGAGCGGCTGCTCGGCGTGCACATCCCGCCGCCGCCGCCCAACATCGAGCCGATCGCCACCGACACCAGTTCCGCCACCTCGCTGAAGGAAAAGCTCGCGCTGCATGCCGGCAACGGCTCCTGCGCCGCCTGCCACGCCAAGTTCGACGGCTACGGCTTCGCCCTGGAAAGCTTCGACCCCGCCGGCATGTTCCGCGAGTTCTACCGGACCACGACGGCCGACACCGTCACCTGGAAGGGCCCGGCGAGCGGCTCCTGGGGAAACGTGGCCTCCGCCGTGAGCGCCGACTGGGCGGGTGGCAACGTGCCCGGACCACTCGATCCCGTCGCGATCGTGGGCTCGGAAGACGGCACGATCACCTACGACAAGCCGCTCTATTCCGACGCGAAGGACGGGCTTCAGGGGCTCGTCATTGGCAACACCAAGGCGGGGGCGGTCACGAAGCTCGTCACCTCGGCCGACATGAAGTTCCGCGCCGCCAATCAGCACGAATTCAAGCAGATGCTCATCGGCCCCGGCGGCCGCTGGCTGCACCGCGACGGCTCGGTCGAGGTCAACGACAACGTGCTCATTGATGGCGGCGAACTGGGCGTGACGGGCGGCACCTTCAAGGCGGGCATGTGGCCGGCCTGGACGCCGCTGGTAATCTCGCATGGCGGACGCATCGCCGTCACCGGCGGCAGCTTCAGCGTGCCGGCGTCGAACACGCCGCAGTTGATCGGCAACGCCGGCACCGGGGCGATAGCCGTCAGTGGGTCGAGCAAGGTCGCGATCGGGGGCCTGGTGCGGATCGGCAACGGAGCAGAGGGCCGCGGCGAGGTCGTCCTCGATTCGAGCGAGCCGACGACCGGAGCGCGGCAGTGGGACGTGCAACATGGCCGGCTCGCGATCGGCAAGAACGCGGCGAAAATGTTCTGCGCCTCAGGCGCCCCCAAGGAGGGCGTCTACCGCATCGGCATGGCCAAGGCGCCCGCCGTGCTCGACAAACTCGGCGATGCCGACCTCGGGGCCGATCCGCATCAAGACGGAAAGATCTTTCTCGAGGTCGGCCCCACGGGCACCGTCAACTGGCACGGCGGCGGCATGCTCACCAACAAACAGAACGACACGAGCGTGATCACCAATGCCGGCACCTTCAACTACCTCGACAAGACCGGCGGCAACGTCTTCCACTTCGGCGGCCCGGCGTTCGTGAACGCCGAAGGGGGCCGCTTCCATTGGCGGGGCGACGCCGGGCTCGACCTGCGGAACAGCCGCACCGAGGGGAGCAGCGGGCTGCGAAACGCGGGACTGCTTTCCACGGGACACGACGGCCAGGTCATCCTTTTTGCCGATCTCGCACTCGAAAAGACCGGCACCTTCCGCGTCGGCCTCGGCACGAAGCCGAAGACCGGCATCGCCGTGGGCGGCAAGGAGGGGGGCCAGATCACGCTCGACGGCCGGCTCGAGATCGCGCCAATCGGCGGGGCGAAACTCGGCGGCCGCACGTTCACGATCCTCGCCCGGGCACCGGGCGGCCCGGCCATCACCGGAAAGTTCGCGACCACGAGCGACGACATCGCGAAGGTCGACTACTCCGACGACGCCGTGACGATCACGCTCGTGGAGAACCCCAAGGCCAAGCCCGTCGTCGATCCGGAAGTCCCGAAGCCGACGGACTTCGCCGAGGCCCCGCGGCTCGACACGGCCGGCTTGGTCGCGCTCCAGACCGCGCTGCAGAAGCAGAAGCTCGGCTGGGTCAAGGACCGCCCCACCTGGCGGAACCACCTGCCGGTCGAGTCGAACGGCTCGATGCCAGACGGCCGGGAGTTCGCCGGTATCGCCGAACTGCGGGAACGGCTCGCCGACGATCCGGCCCAGCTTGCCTACGGTGTCGGCAGCCATCTGGTCACCTATGCGACCGGCTCCCGCCCTCTCGGCGTCGACGCACTCGCCGTCGAGAAGATCGCCGCACTGACCAAGCCCGACGCCTACGGATTCCGCTCACTGCTCCACGCCGTCATCCAGAGCGAACTCTTCCAAACCAAGTGAGATTCGCCCTTCCGAGGAACCTTCCCATGAATCGCCCGCCGCTGCATCATGCCGCCTCCCGTCGCCAGTTCCTCCGCGTGGGATCGAGCCTGCTCGCACTGCCTTGGCTGGAAAGCCTCGCCGGTGCGGCTGCCGCGACCGATCGCCCGCGTCGAATGGTCGCCATCTGCAACAACTTCGGCTTTCTCGGGTCGGCCTTCTTTCCGACCGAAGCCGGCGAGAACTACAAGCCGAGTGAATACCTTTCCATTCTCGACGATCTCCGTAGCAAGTTCACCGTCTTCTCCGGCATCTCGCATCCGGACATCGGCGGCGACCACGCCTCCGAAAGCTGTTTCCTCACGAGCGCCAAGCGGCCCACGGCCCCCGGCTTCCGCAACAGCGTGTCGCTCGACTTCCTCGCCTCGCGGCACGTGGCCGGCGCGACGCGGTTTCCGCTCCTGAGCCTTTCGACGGTCGACGGAGGCCTCACCTACACGTCGACGGGAGCCGGGGTTCCCCCGCTCACCACGCCATCGGACATCTTCACGAAAATGTTCGTGACGGGCACCCCGCAGCAGATGCAGGCCGAGATCGAGCGGCTCAAGCGGGGCCGCAGCGTGCTCGACCGGATGGAGGAGCGGTTCGGCGATCTCGGCCGGACGCTCTCGGAACGGGATCGGCAGCAGGTGGCCGACTACACCGAGGCCGTCCGCGAACTCGAGAAGCAGGTGCAGTCGGACGAGGGCTGGGCGGCCCGGCCCAAGCCGACGATCGACGCGAAGCCCCCGACGGATTCCAACGAACGGGGTGACATCGTGGGCCGCTCCAAGCTGATGTTCAACATCATCAAGCTCGCCCTCCAGACCGACTCCACCCGCGTGATCTCGCTGGCGATCCGCGGCCAGGACATCCGCCCGCCGATCGAGGGCGTCAGCGACGATCATCACAACGTCAGCCACCACGGCAACGACCCCAAGAAGATCGAGCAGCTCAAGCTGATCGAGAAGGAGGAGATGAAGGCGCTCAAAGACATCCTCGCCGACCTTGACGCCACCCCCGACGGCACTGGCAGCCTGCTCGATTCCACGCAGGTGCTCGTGGGCAGCAATCTCGGCAGCGCCGCGTGGCACGATACCCACAACCTGCCGATCATCCTCGCCGGCGGCGGCTGGAAGCACGGCCGCCACGTGGCGGGCAATCACAAGAACAACACGCCGCTCGGCAAGCTCTTCGTGTCGATGCTGCAGCGGTTCGGCGTCGAGACCGACGCCTTCGGCTCGGGACAGGGCACGATCGACGGCCTCGTCTGAAAAAGTCATGCGCCGGGCTACGGTATGTCTGCCAGGAACCCCCGGCGGAAGCCGAGGGTTCCTGGCAGACAAGCCCTTTTTGCTTGCCCGGCAGTAGACTGCGGCGCAGGTCGCCGGCGGTATCGCCAACCCGTTGCACCGACGCCCGCCGAAGCGAGGAGCCGTCCCTATGAAAATCACGAAGCTGACCACCTACATCGTGCCGCCACGGTGGTGCTTCCTGAAGGTCGAGACCGACGAGGGCATCGTCGGCTGGGGCGAGCCCGTGGTCGAGGGGCGAGCCCACACCGTCGCCGCCGCCGTCGATGAACTCGCCGACTATCTTATCGGCAAGGATCCCCGAAACATCGAGGACCACTGGACCGTTCTCTATCGGGGCGGGTTCTACCGTGGCGGTGCGATCCACATGAGCGCGCTTGCCGGCGTCGATCAGGCTCTCTGGGACATCAAGGGCAAGGCCCTCGGCGTGCCCGTCTACGAATTGCTCGGTGGCAAGGTCCGCGACCGGATCCGCGTCTATTCGTGGGTCGGCGGCGATCGACCCGGCGAGACCGCCGCCCAAGCCAGGGAGCGGGCCGCCCGCGGCTTCACGGCGATCAAGATGAACGCCTGCGAGGAACTCCAGTTCATCGACACGCACGACAAGGTCGATCAGGTGCTGGCCAACGTCGCAGCGATCCGCGATGCGCTCGGGCCGCATTTCGGCATCGGCGTCGACTTCCACGGACGCGTGCACAGGCCGATGGCGAAGGTGCTCGTGAAGCTCCTCGAGCCCTATCGGCTCATGTTCATCGAGGAGCCTGTCCTGAGCGAGCATGCCGAGGCGCTGGCCGAGATCGCCCCGCTCACTAGCACGCCGATCGCGCTCGGCGAACGGCTCTTCTCGCGATGGGACTTCAAGTCGATCCTCCGGGACGGGCATGTCGACATCCTCCAGCCCGATCCATCGCACGCGGGCGGCATCACGGAAACGAAGAAGATCGCGACGATGGCCGAGGCGTACGACGTGGCGATTGCCTTGCACTGCCCGCTCGGGCCGATTGCGCTGGCCGTCAACCTCCAGCTCGATGCCAACTGCTACAACGCCTTCATCCAGGAGCAGAGCCTCGGCATCCATTACAATCAGGGCAACGACCTGCTCGACTACGTGACGAATCCAGGGGTCTTCGACTACGCAGACGGCTTCATGAGGATTCCCAGCGGCCCCGGACTCGGGATCGAAGTGAATGAGGAATATGTCAAGGAGCGGGCGACCATCGGGCACCGCTGGCGAAACCCGATCTGGCGGCACGCCGACGGCAGTTTCGCGGAGTGGTGAGCCGCCAGGCTGTCAGCGACGGCGCCGGGATGATGGTCGCTCACGGGGCATCGACCGGCTTCTCGATGGCGTGCGATGCAGGGACACCGTCGAGTGAATCCATGCCTGGAACGAACGATGCCTTTGCGTTTGCAGGGCGGCAGGCGACCATGATGGCGTCCCTGCACCTTCCAGCACGGCGAGGGTTTTCGATGCTGCCACCGTTGCGATCCATTGCCACGTTCGTCTTCGTTTCGGCAGGCCTCGTCGCCACGGCAGCGGAGCCTGAGCCTTTCCGACCGATCGGCGAGGTGCTCGCCCTCCCGCTGGATGTTGCTCAACAAGAGCCGGAGGTGAGGATCCGCGGAATGGTGACCCTGCGGGGCGGGCCTGTTCTGAGTGTGCAGGACGACAACGACGGCATCTTCATCGACACCGTGCAGGCTGCGGAACGCCGCATCCGCAACGACACAGCCATCGCGCCAGACGCGATACCCGGGGCGATCGTGGAAATCGAAGGCCGAGTCACACCGGGTGGCTTCACGCACGTCATCCTGCCGACGTCTGTTCGAGTCGTCGGCAGCGGACCACTGCCAACGCCCCGCCCCTTCGATGCGGAACGGTTCTTCAGCGGCTCGGACGTCTGCCTGGTTGTCGAGGCGACCGGAGTCGTCCAAGCGGCAGAACATCGCGATGGTCGGCATGCCCTCACGATCGAAACCGACCTCCGAACATTTCAGGCACTTGTCCACCCATCCATCATTCATGGCGACCTGTCACGATTCGTCGATGCGGTCGTTCGCGTGACGGGCGTGCAGATGGGCCTCTCCAACACCCGCGGAGAGACGGTTGATCCGCAGATCTTCGTCGACCGGGAGCAGTGGTTCGAAGTTGTGAAACCCGTGGAGTGCGGGCCGTTCGAAGTGGCGGCCGTGCCGCTGGAATCTCTGGGGCGTTTTCGACGTGAGGCGATGTACGGCCATCGAATCCGCACCGAAGGCACGGTCATCCATGCAGTGCCGCACGAGGCAATCTACCTCCAGGGTGCGGCGAACGGCGTGACCGTCCAGACCGATTTCGACGAGCCCATCACGCCGGGCGACCGGGTCGAAGTGTCCGGATTCATCGACCGCGGGAGCAGAGTCACTGGTCTTCGTGGGGCGTTGGTCCGCCGCATCGCGTCTGGCGCCCCACCCCAACCGCTGGCGATTTCAGCCGACACGGTCGCGAAAATCGTGACGGAGTCGATCGCCACCAACATCATGGCGCTACCGGGTGATTATGACGGCTGCCTCATCCGGTTTCCCGCGACGCTCGTAGAACGGCGCCGCGGCGATACCGAAGGCACGCTCGTGCTCTCCGCCGGTGCCACGACCGTGCTGGCGCGCACCGACCTGGCAACGTTTGGTCGACTGGAATCCCTTCTGGTCGGCAGCGAACTGGCCGTGACTGGAATCGCCCAGGCGACGGCGATCCGACCCGCCGCCGCCAAGCGGTCGCAGCCGATCGAAACGATAGGTCTGTTGCTCCGTTCGGAGGCGGATGTGAACCTGATCAAGAGACCGCCTTGGTGGTCCCCGCGCAGGCTGGTCATCGCCTTGGGCGGTGGCCTGGCCGCCGTCGCGGTGGCCGCCGCCGGAGCTTTTAGCTGGGTGGCGTTGCTCCGGAGGCGGATCGCCTCCCAACTCGGCGTGATCGAGGAGCAGCTTCAGGCCGAGGCGGTCGCCGAGGAGCGTCGGAGGATCGCGAGGGAGTTCCACGACCGGCTCGACCAGGGCCTGGCGGGGCTGGCCCTCCGCTTCGACGCCGCCGCGTTGCAGGCGAGGGAGGAAACGACCCGGAGCCTGCTGCTCGGCCAACGACGGGCGCTGTCCAGCCTGCAGAGCGAGGCCCGCGACTTTCTCTGGGATCTCCGCTATCCCACCCACCTCGACGAGTCTTTCGTCGACTCGATCAAACAGCAATTGCTCTATATGCGTCAACTCACGCCCGTGCCGCTGACTGTCGAGACGACGGGCCATATCCCACCTCTCTCGACTCAGGTCCACTACCACTTGATGCGGATCATCCGCGAGGCGGTTGGGAACGCGATCAAATACGCCCAAGCGCAGACGATCACGGTTCGCATCACAGGCGATAGTGGCGGCCAAAAGCGGGTAGGGATCAAAGTGGCCGACGACGGCGTGGGATTCGACGTGGCCGACCGATCAACGGCGGACGGCCACTTTGGCATCCGCGGCATGTACGAGCGGGCCCGACGGATCGGGGCGGACATCCGCGTCGAGAGCGGGCACGACCGGGGCACGCTTGTTGTGATCGACCTGCCCGTTGCCAACAGCTGATCCGCTGCAGACCGTCAACAACGGTCGCATGCCGGCACCGCAGGCAGCGGCCTGGGCCGGGAACGCTTCAAGGCTCACGGTCGCCGGCGGGCCCAACGATGACCATGCCCTGCGACACCACGCGCGCCCTCACGCCTCCGGGCAGGTCGATCGACGGCGGGGCAGCGACACTCTCGTCGGTGGAGGCGACAGCCATCGCGGCGAGTTGGGAATAATGCCGTGCGGTCATATCGCGTTGTGGCCATCCCTCGCGATGCCACAGCGCCACAAACATCTCGGCGAACAGATGCCGATCGAGCCCTGCAAGCTTCCGTGTCTGCAGGATGGCCGCGCCGTCGGCCTGACGCTGCGCATAGGCATCGAGCAGGTGCTCGGCCGCACTTCTCACCGCGCCGGCCGCGGCGGCGGCCTGAATGCCAAGCCGCACGAGTGCCGCCGACGCCGTCGGATAGGGGCCCGATTCACAACGGGCAAGGATCTCGTGCCGGAGAAAGTTTCGCGCGTGGCGGACATCGGCATTCGTCGCATCTTCGACCCAGGTCTGTCCGCGCGACGCGAGATATGCCCGCACGACAGATCGAGGCAGGGCCAAGAGCGGTCGCACGAGGGCCACGCCGTCGCTGAGTTGCCGCGCCGAGGCCATGCCCGCGAGCCCTGCGAGGCCCGTGCCGCGGAGGCTGCGATGCAGGATCGTTTCCGCCTGATCGTCGGCCGTATGGGCGACCGCGACGAAGCGGCCGCCCTGCTCGTGTGCCACCTCCTCAAAAAAATGCTGCCTGAGCCGCCGCGCCCGGCCCTCGAGTCCCTCGCCACGGACGCCATCCGACTCGCGACAGTGCAGTTCACGCACGATGCAAGGGAGGCCGAGACCCGCAGCCAGATCCGCCACGAAGACGGCATCGGCCACCGCCTCCTCGCGGAGATCGTGCCGTGCATGTGCTACGAGCAGCCGGGAAAGAGTCCCCTGCTCTTTCGCCAGGCTGTGAAGTCCGAGCAGGAGCGCGACACTGTCGGCGCCGCCGGAGACACCAACCACCACCCGCTCCGACCAGAAGCCATGCGCGGGCAGACCGGCAACGAGAGCGGCGAGAAACTCCCGGTCGGTGGCGGTGATGATCGCGGCAGGCGTGCCCATGGAAGCCATTCTGGCCTCGCATCCCCTGGGATTGAAATACGCAAACTGGGCAATTCACCCCGGGACCTACCGACCGCCGGCGGCAGCAAGGCTTCCGTTTTGGGCACGGAAGCGGCATTGAGCGGACGTTGTCCGATGGCTACCCTCCCGCCGCCGGATTTGGCCCGTCGGGCCGCCCAAGCATGAACCGTCGACCAAGCACGAGGATTCTCGCATGCAGTCCAGGCTCCAGCACGCCTCCCGCCTCGCGGCCCTCGCCCTTTTGCTTCCGCTTTTTGCCGGCGGTTGCTCGCTGATCACCACCGTCGCCTACCTCGTCGCACCGGAGAAGGACGCGCCGGCTGAATTCAAGGGGCTGCGGGGCAAGCATGTGGCCGTGGTCTGCAAGCCGATCGTCGAACTGGAATTCAGCGACGCCAGTTCCGCGAGGGAACTCGCCACGATGGTGGGATCTCAACTGGCCATGAACGTGCGGAAGACCCGCGTGATCGACCAGCGGGAGGTGGCTCGATGGATCGACGAAAATGCCTGGGTCGACTACCCGACACTCGGCAAAGCCCTCGACGCCGATATCGTCGTCGGCATCGATCTCGAACAGTTCCGCATGCATGAGGGCTCGACCCTGTATCGCGGGCGTGCAACCACGAAGGTCCGGGTATACGACGTCGCCGAGAAGAAGGTGCTCTTCGAGAAGCGCATCGACGATTTCACCTTCCCCGGCGACAGTGCCGTCCCATCCACCGACCAGTCGGAACCGCAGTTCCGAGCGCTCTTTTTGCAGGTGTTGTCCGGCAAGATCGCCCGCAGCTTCCACGCCTACGACAGCCGCGCGACATTTGCGGAAGAGAACCTGACGTTCTGACGAGTCGTGGAAGCCTCGGCAGGTCGCCGGTAGCCAACGCACGGCACTTGGTCGGGGGGGCAGCCCCGTCGCAGAGGACGGCCTGCGGATCCCTTGTGAACCGCATGAGGCCGAGGCTGTTGCCACCTGCGGGCACTCTCACCCTGCGGGCACTCTCATATGAGGCCCACAAGATCGCCGATCGTCCGATGCGCCTCGATCGGGTGCCGCAAGGCGAGGTGCGTACGGATGCGGTAGTGGTTTTGGCGACCTACCTTTTCCCGCACCAGAAACCCGGCCTTTTCGAGGTCGAGGATGATCCGCTGCACTGCCCGTTCGGTGATGCCCACCTGCACAGCCACCTCGCGGAGCACCAGTGCAGGGTGCTGGGCGAGCAGGATCAGCACGTGGGAATGGTTGGTGAGAAACGTCCAGCGGGCGTCCGACGACGGCGATCTGTTGACCGGCGTTCGCCCGGGAGGTGCGGTCTCGCTCGAAGGCCTTTTGCTGACCCGCTTTTTCATCGTTTTTTCGCCGCGTGAATCCGCCGAACCGACGGCGGGGACGAGATCATAGCCCGCAGGCCGCCCGCGCCCAAGCGACCAAAGACGCTCCGGTTCATCATACGAACAGAAATTGACGATATTAATGTCGTGCAATAGTATTCGTGTGTCGTGGGTCCCGCAAGAGGAACCGTGGCGACTGTCACCCACCCCGGAACCTGCCATGTACCTGCTCTCACCGCCTCCCGGGTCTCTCCCGGCCATCGTGCCGTCCCTGCTGGTCGCCGCCCCCCCGCTGGCACTGTTGTCCCTCTTGGCCATTCCGTCGGATGTCGCCAACCGTCACGCCCACATGATGCGGCGGGCCGTGCTTGCTCTCACAATGGCCTGTCTGGCCGCCGCAGTGGCGGCAGCCGGACTGCTCGCC
>JBIIMX010000064.1:0-12436 GCA_044337765.1 Pirellulales bacterium
GACGAGGACTGGAATGCGGCCCCGGCAAGGTGACATTGTCCTGATTCCGGTGCCCTTCACCGATCTGTCGAGCGGCAAGCGCCGTCCGGTGATCGTTGTGTCGTCCGACACCTACAACTCCGCCGGCCCCGATATGATCGTCGTGGCGATGACGTCGAACCCATCGCCGACCCCCTGGTCATTTCGCATCGAGTCGACCGATCTGGAAGATGGCCGGCTCAACCGCCCCGGAACCGTTCGCGTTGATCGCATCTACACGCTTGCCCAGAGCCTTGCCGTGGTGCGGTTTGGCGCGGTGTCGCGCCACGTTCTCGACCGTATCCGCAGCATGCTCCGCGAGGTCATCGCGTGAATGATGAGCCGTGACGGGCCAACTCCCGGGCCGAGGCCGCCCGTCGATCAGATGTCGAAAATGATCGACCCTAAGGCCATCATGTCGATCTCTTCCTCGCCGTCGACCACGAACGACCTCCGGCCCACGCCCACGATCGCATCCTCTTCCCCGCCCAGCCAGTCGGTTCGCCGGCCGAGCCGTGAGGCGGCATCGGCGCCGGTGAGCGTGCCGTAGACCGCGGGCAGGTGCACCTGGGCGTCGAATGCGTCCTTCACCACCATCCGCGCGGGCCGCCAGACGAGATCGAGCGGCCGCTCCGGCACCGTGAATTCGATCAGCTCCACCCGCCGCATCTCGATCCAGTAATACTTCCCGGTCTGCGTGAGCACCTCGAAGACCTCCGCCGTGATATCGTCGAGATCGCGAAAATCGGAAAACTTTCGCTCGCTCTCCTTGGCCAGTGTGAGTGTGCCGGCGAGGGCCGGCCGGGCCTTTTCGGCCCGCTCGACCAGCCGACCCGCCTCGGCCACCTTGCCCGCGCGGAGCAGCACGAAGGCCTCCAGCCGGTCGCGAACCTGCTGATCGGCGCCGTCGAGCAGTTCGGGAACACGGCCCTCATCGTAAAACTGCCGCCGCGCCGCCTCGGCCCGCAGGAGATGACGGATCGGGATGGCCGATATCGCCGCGCGGGGCTCGACCGCGATCATGGCGTCGAACTGCGCATCGGCCCGGTCGTGCTGGCCCGAGAGGATCAACAGTTCGGCGAGCAGCCAGCGGGCCTCGAGATCCTTCGGCTTTGCCTTGACCTCCGCGGTTGCGGCCTGGATCGCTTCATCCAAATTGCCCGTTGACAGGAGTTCTCCAGCCGTTGCCATCGTGTTGCCTCTTTCTCTGATTTCGAGTGCTGTGATTCCTAGCGTTTGTCGCCGCGTCGCACCATCGTGACGAGCCTGAGTGTCGCATCGAGCCGGTCGAGTTGGAAGTGGGGCTGGAGTCGCATGACCACACGGTAGTTCCCGGCAGTGCCCGGCTCCTCGCGAACCTCGACGTGGGCCGCCCGCAGCGGCATCTTGGACCGGGTCTCGGCCGACGCCTGGTCGTCGGGCGTGACGTATTGGTTTACCCAATCGGAGAGGAATCGCTCGCAGGTCGGCGCGTCGGTAAACGACCCCACTTTGTCCCTGGCGATCACCTTGAGATAGTGGGCGAACCGCGATACGCAGAGCACATACTGCAACATCGACGAAATTCGCGCATTCGCAGTGGCTATGTCCGAATCGTAGCGTTGCGATACATGGAGCGAGGCATTGGTATGGAACACCGCGCGGCCATCGGCCCCGGAAGCGCAGAGGGGAATCAGGCCTGCCTGGTCGAGATCCATCTGCACCGGCTCGGTGACGAACACCTCGACCGGCCCCCGCGTGGCTGCGTCGTGGTCGAGACCGGTGAAGCCGTCGACGGGCAGGCCCTCCACGACACCGCCCCCTTCCAGGCCCCGCGAGCCGCCCCGGATGTCGGCAAACCACCCCGACCGTCCAAACTCCCGGATGACAACGCCGGCCAACGGCCAGATGGCACCGTTCCAGAGCCTCCCGGAGCCGTCGGCCCGGTCCGTCTCTTCACGATAGCGGAAACCCCGCTTCGCCCACGATCGCTCGTCGGCCGCCACGCCATCCGGCCGGCCAATCCAGCCGTCGTAGGGCAGTCGGCCCAGCACCCGCGGCAGGGGCAGGCCGATGAACCTTGATTCCTCGCGGTCGCGCAGCGCTCTCCACTTCACGAAATCGGGGGACGACTGGTAGGTGTCGGGAACAGGCAGCGCATCAAGCCGCTGGAATGTGTCGAGCCCCAAGAGCTCAGCTGCCGGGTTGACGAGCAACGGCGCGAAGGCCGCCGCGGAGACCTCAGCCAGTCCCGTCAGCAGGCTGACGTCGTCGGGGTGGTGGCTGAACTGGTAGTCGGCCACAAGGAGGCCGTAAGGCGTGCCGCCCGCGGTGCCAAACTCCTCCTCGTAGATTTTCCGCCACATCGCCGAGCGATCGAACTCAACGGCATCCGAGCGGTCGCGTGCCAGTTCCCGTTTCGTCACCGACAGGAGCCGTATTTCAACCTTCGACCGGCCGTCCGCGGCGTCGTTGGCGTCGACCGCCTGGCCGACCATCCAGGCAAGGCCCCGCCACGAAGACTCGAGCTGCTGAAACTTCTGGTGGTGCAGGATGGCGTCGAGCTGCCGCGACAGGGCCTCGTCGATGGCCGCGATGTCCTCGCCCAGGCGAACGAGGAGCGTAGACCGTGACAGCCGCTCACCGATGCCCACGCGGCGGGCCGCCCACGCTCGCAGCGCCTCGGCGGAAGTCTGGGCCTCCAGCAGATCGGCCACGCCCCGGTCATCCGCGGCAGCAGCCGCGATGTCCCGGACGAACGCCGACTCCGGCGCCGAAAAAGACTGTACTGAAGAGGATCGCGGCCTATCCGGCTCGCGAAACGCAGCAGACGCTCCGACCACCGACGCGGATGTGGAAGCCATTCAAGCCCACCTCTGCCGGCGGTCCGCCGCCGCACCATCGGATGCCCCATCGGATGCCAAGCAGTGTGCGAACAGACGAATCAACCGCCCTTTGCCGACGCCGGAATCTTCGCCACCATCCGCAGGCTGGCGGTGAGCTCTTCCAGTTGCAGCCACGGCCGCAACCAAGCGACCGCGTTGTAGCTGCCCGGAGCACCCGGAATCTCTTCCACCTTGATCTCGGCCTCGGCCAGCGGATAGCGGGCCTTGACGTCTTCGGACGGGTGCGGATCGGACGAGACGTAGTTGGCGATCCAACGCTTCAGCCACTCCTCGCAGTCCTGCCGCTCCATGAATGAGCCGATCTTGTCGCGGGCGATCACCTTCAGGAAGTGGGCAATCCGCGAGCTGGCCATGATGTACGGCAGCCGCGCGGAGATCGCGGCGTTGGCCGTCGCCTCAGGCCGGTCGTACTTCTTCGCCTTCTGCGCCGTTTGCGCGCCGAAGAAGACGGCATAGTCAGTGTTCTTGTAGTGGCACAGTGGCAGGAAGCCGAGCTTCGACAGCTCCGCCTCCCGGCGGTCGGTGATCGCGATCTCGGTGGGGCACTTGAGGGCCTTGTCACCGTCGTCGGCTGTGAACACGTGGGCAGGCAGTCCCTCGACCTTACCGCCGTTCTCGGCGCCGCGGATCGCCGTGCACCAGCCGGTCTTGGCAAAGGCATCGGTAAGCCGGGCACCCAACACGTACGACGCGTTCATCCACGAGTAGTTGTCGTGGGGCACCGGCTTGGCATCCCCCTTCTCGTCAAGCTCAACCTCCTCGAAGTCGAACTCCTCGACCACCTTCGTGTTCTTGCCATAGGGAAGCCGTGCGAGCGACCGCGGCATCGTCAGCACCACGTAACGGGCATCGTCGGAATCGCGGAAGCTCCGCCACTTCGTGTAGGTCTCGTCGAGGAAGATCTTCTCGAGATCGCGGGGCTTCGACAGTTCGGAGAAGCTGTCCATGCCGAGGAGTTTCGGCGAGGCGGCGGAGACGAACGGGCAGAACCCGGCTGCGGAGATCTGCGACATCTTGCCCAGCAGGTCGACGTCCTCGGGGTGGTTCGAAAACTCGTAATCGCCGATCAAGGCGCCATAGGGCTCGCCGCCCGGGGAGCCAAACTCGGCTTCGTAGATCTTCTTGAAGATCTGGCTCTGATCGAACTCGACGGCCTTGTCGAGATCCTTGAACAGCTCCCGCTTCGAGATGTTCATAACGCGGATCTTGAGTTGGGCACCGGTCTCGGAATTCATCACGAGGTGATGCATGCCCCGCCACGAGCCTTCCAGCTTCTGGAAGTCGGCGTTGTGCATGATCGCGGCCAACTGCTGCGACATCGCCGTGTCGATCGAAGCGATCGCCCTGTTGATCGTCTTCGTGATGCTCTTGTCGAACGCCACCGTTCCCTTGAGCGACTCTTCCACGAGGGAGCGGATGAGTTCGTCGCGACGCGGTTTCTCCACGGCGCGGGGCATCATGCTGGTGATCTGGTCGAGCAGGCTTCCCGCTGCTGCGGCCGATGCTGCCTCTGGCTGCTTCGCGGATTCTCCGGCAGTGCTCATGTCTGTTCTCCGTCCTGGGCAACTCGGGCATCACTGCCCGGCGGCGGGGTGTGGGAAAGGATGTGAATCGATTCGGTGGTGTGACAGGGACAACGCAGACAGCGGAACGATTACTTGCCCTCGGGCTCCACGCCCAGTTCACCGGCAAGCTTCTTGACCTGTTCGGCATCCTGCAGCAGTTTTTCCAGTTCGCCCTCGAGGCCGTCGGCGCGATCCATGGCGCTGAGCAGTTCCCGCAGGCGGTTGCGGGTGTCGAGGAGCTTTCGCAGAGGCTCGACCTGTTCGACGATCTTCGCCGGCTCGAAGTCTTCGATCGAAGAAAACTTCAGCTTGACGGCCATCTCGCTGCCATCGCCGGCGAGCGTGTTTTCGACCTTCATCTCGACACCCGGGGTCATTCGCTTCATGACCTCGTCGAAGGAATCCCGGTCGATCGAGACGAACTTGCGATCCTTGAGCGGCTTGAGGGGCTCGGTTGGATTGCCCGAGAAGTCACCCATGACACCGACGACGAAGGGCAGTTCCTTGACGACGGTTGCGCCTTCGGTCTCGACGTCGTACGTGATGTGCACTCGCGGCTTCCGCACGCGAGACAACTTGCCGTGCACCGACTCTGGCATGATGTGACTCCTTCGACCCCTTCGTTGGTGGATGTCCGATCGCACGCTGCGACCGCGAGAGAATATCCTCCCCCACCTTCAAATGTCAAAGCCCTCCCCGGATTCCCGCAAAGCGGCCCTCTGCAAGGCGGCCATTGGGATGCCAGCAGAATCAGCCGCCGCTGGCGCCGCCACTGTCGCCATCCATGCCGGCAGCCCGAAACAGCAACGCGAGGGCGGACTCGTCACGAAGCAGTTCGCGGTAGTAGGCCTCTCGCGGCAGCCGCCCGAGCCGCACAACGTTGCGAATCTGGGCCCCAATGAGGCTGTGTGGGTCGTGCCGTTCGAAGTAGTCGGCGATCGATTCCAGCTGGCTTAAGGCCTCCGCCCGCCCGGTCGGTGCCCCTGCCCGACCGCCACCGCCCTCTCCATCGGCCCCCGCCTCTTCGGTGGTGGCGTTGCCGCTGTCGCTGGCAGTCTGCTCGGGGGCCGGAATTGCCGCCGGGGCGAAGGTCCGGATCGCGGCATCGCATTCCTCGAAGAGGTCGCGGATTGGGCCGGCCGGCAGCACGGCAGCGCCCCCGGAGGCGGTCGACACCGCGCTTGACAGCAGTTCCCATTGCTCCGCAGCATGACCGAGTTCGAGATAGACCTCCTTCAGGTGCGGCAGCGGCGTGGTGGCGACCGCCTGCTCGAACTGCGCGGGCGAGACCGCGCCGCGTTCGACGGCTAGCTTCAGCTTTTCCTCGCTCTGCTCATTGACGAGGTCGCGGCTGCTCCGCCAGTGGCAGATCGCATACTGCTCGTCGGAGCGGCTCTGCGTGAGCGGAATGTGGAGGATGGCCGGGATCAAAAGTCCCTCGGAATCAATGCCGACGAGCCGCTGCAGCGGCAGGGTCCGCTCCTCGACGACGGCCTCGTCGCTCGCGGGCCCGTCTTCCGGATCGGGAATCGGAAAAAGATCGCTCCATGACGACTCCACCATCACCCGCGTCATGGCGAAGCCGGCAGCCAGCCCGATGAAGCCGTCGGTCCGCGCGAGTGCCTCGATGGTCATCGCCGCAATGTCGAGGTCGCGTGAACGGTTTCTGAGGATTTCGAGACCGCCGTCCCGTACCTCGACCCAGACACTGCGGGCCGCGGCCCAGCCACCCTCTGAAGAATCGCCGTCGTCGGCACGTCGCTCAATCCGTCGCGCTTCTTCACGAAGATCGCGCAGGGCCGATCGCGCCGCCCTGCCCTCTTCGGAGAGTTGCAGGTTTTCACCGGCGGGGAAATCCCCGCTGATTGGATCGCTGAAGATATCGGGATCGATGTCGACGGAGAGTGGCATGGCGGAAACTCCTGTGCGGCCGCAAAGTCTTCTCACATTCTACAATGTGAAGGGATGCGCGGCGGGTGAACGAGTCATGACGGCCCCGGGTTGATCACGCGGGCCGCGGTCGCGCGGTGGGGTTTTGACGGTCGTGCCGCCGATGCGGCCCGGGGGCAGGGTTTGGCCCGGGGCCATGGTCCCGCCTCAGCCGAAGCCGTGGCGTTCCAGGGCGATCCGCAGATCGGCGAGTGTGCGGGTCTGCAGCCGGCTGGCCCAGGCCGTGCTGATGCCGACCCTTCGAGCCGCCTCGGTGAGCGTGCGGCCCTCAAAAAACGTGCCCCGCAGCAGGGCCGACTCCTTCTCCGGCAAGGCGGAGAGCAGATCCCGCAGGAACATCACCAATTCCAGATGGAGCGACGCCTCGCCGGCATCTGCTTCTCTGGACATCAAGGCCACGTTTTCCAGGTCGTTCCGCACCGGACGCCGCGCGGACGTCTTTTCCGCAGTGCCGGCGGCGGGCGTCGTGGTCCCGGAGGCTCCTCCTTGTCCCATGGGCGCGGCCGCCGTGGCAGCAGTGTCGGTCGACTTCCGTTCATACTGGCGACCCTCGAACGCGGCCCGGTCGAACCAGGTCATCTTGCCCAGCCCGTCGAGCATCGCGCCGCGGATGCGATGCCACGCATAGGTGGTGAACTTTCGACTGCGGGTGGCGTCGAACGCGGCGATCGCCTCCAGCAGGCCGATCTGGCCATAGGCCACGAGGTCGTCCAGTTCGACGGCGCGAGGCAGCCGCTGATGCGTCTTCCAGGCGATGGCCCGCACGAGCCCCTGATGCAGCGTGAACATCTCGTCCCGCTGCCTCGCCGATGACGCCGTGGTCATCGCGATAATCTCCACCAGATGATCGCCACCATCGCGACAACCATCACGGCGGCAGCCCCGAACAGCAGTCGCGACGTGCGAGCCGCCCATGCCTCCGCCCGCAGGCTCTCGTCGGTCCAGTCGAGTTCACCCTGCAGCTGGACGACCCGATCGAGCATTCCCTGGCCAAACGCCCGCCGGCTGGCATCTCCCGAGATCGACGCCACATAGCAGCCGGCCAAAAGCGGCAGAACGCCGCGGCGACCGTCGGTGCCGCCGTGCAGGTCGGAGGAGAACGCCTGCTGGAGCACCCGGGCGATCTGCGTGCTGACATGCAGCCGCATGCGGCCGAGCATGGCCAGCAGGTGACGGTTGGCGGGCTGCTCGGCGATCCGCCGAGAGTCGAGCAGCAGCTCCCCCAGCCGGTCGTTCAACGAGCCTGTCGCATTGAAGGCCAGGGCGTGCAGGTGTTCGGCGGTCGGCGGCAGGCCCACAGGAAACGGCTGCCCAAACGCAGCGGCCCGCTTGCCAGCATCGAGGCGGGGTAGCAGATCGTCGATCGCGGGGTCGTCCTGCAGGATGCCGGCCAGCAGGGTCACAGGCGCGCGCACCCCGAGCACCCGGGTGATGGTCGCCAGATCCTCGCCAACCGCCTGGCCCAGCCGCGCGGCATCGGCGTCGGCGGGGCTGTCTACCTGCAGCGTCAGCAACACCACGACGCCATTGATCGACGCCAACGGGACGCGGGCCTGCCTGAGTTGATCGCAGGCGAATTCCAGCCGGTCAGCCGCATCGCGTCGTTCCTTTGCGGATCGCGAGGGCGGGCTCGATCGGGCCGTGGGGCGGGCGTCAACGGGGACTGCCTCCGACTCCGGCCCCGCCGCATCGTGATCGGAGACCGTCTTGGGATCGACACCAGCCAACGGAACATTCGAGGGCTGGCCTCCGTCGGCCAACGCCGATCGGATCGATGCAGCGGTGACCGCCGTCTGGCCCGCTCCCGAGAAGCAGACGAAGATGGCTTCGCGCGAGGCGAAGACGTGGAGCGGCCCCCCGCCGGCCGGCGACTGCTGCACAAGCAGCGGCGCCGACGACTCGGCGAGCAGCGCCCGCTCCAACTCGCCCCCATCGCTGCCGAGCACGAGAAACAGAGGCGCGTCGGTCAAGGAAATCTGCTGGCGGCCCAGTTCGTCACCGGCCGCGGTCCAGGCTGCCGCGATGTCGGGCCAGCGGCCGCCCTGGTGCTCCAGCCAGAGCCGGGCTGCCTGGTAGACCAAAAAAGGGACCAGCACCACAAGAAGCAACAGCGCCAGCGCCTTGCCGGGGCTCCACCAAGACTGGAGCACGGCGCGGTCGCCTGCCCCCAGTACCACGCTCACAGCCAGCACGACGACCACGAACTGAAAGAGCGCGACGATCCAGGCGATCCTCGCCGCCACCGACGCCCTGCCAAACCAACGCACCGCCGCCGCGGTGGCCGTGAACGGAAGCAGCAGGATGGTGAGCAACGACTGCATGGGTTTTGGGATGGTGGGTTGGTGGTTGGCACGAGGCTCGAGCGAATCGGAACAGAATGGCGTTTACAGCAGGAAGGAGGCCCAGGCGGTGACGATCAACGCGGCTGCCGCCAATGCAGACACCAGGATCGCCCACATCAGTTCCGACCTGCCCGACAGCGGCGGCGCCCCGGGCACGTCCGGACCGACTGCGGGCACCGGCGGGCGATCGACGCCCAGTTTGATCAGTTGTCCGTTGGACCGCAGCCAGGTGTCGAGCGCGTCGGGCCGGTCTCGGAGGATGCCGCGAAATCCCATCACGACGGCGGCCACGAAGATCTGCATGGCATTGCGAGACGAAAGTGCGGCTGCCTTCTCGGCACGCGCGTAAAACTCGGTGGCCCGCCGCCGCGTTCCGAAGAGTTCGACCTCGAGGGCATGGTTCTCCCACCATGACTGCCCGGACCATGCGATGTCGACGATCATCAGTTCGTCGGCCGCCGCCGCCAACGCGTAGCCAGCCAACTCCCAATCCTCCGCCAGTGGCCCGCGGCACCTGGCCGCCGTGGCGTCGAAGCGGGCTCGCAGCAACGCCCGTTCGGCATCGACGGGGCCGGCTTTGCCCGTCGCCGCCCGATCTGCCAGCGCGAGCACATCCTGCATCAGAGGTACCACCGCGACGATGAATTCTGGCGTCATTGCCCAACTGCCTGCTTGATCGTCTGTGCTTGCGCGGATCCGTCCGCGGCGTGTGTCACTTGGGTATGGCGAAGAGGGCGAACTCGAGCGATCCCACTTGGCTCTCGTAGGCCACCTCGACGCGACGGCGTCCGGCCAACTCGTCAGAATTGAGGATCGACGAATCCCGCAGGCGGATGCCCATCGACTGCGTTGCCTGCACGGACCGCCAGGCGGGGTTCTCCGTACCGATCCGGTAGTAGAGCCATCCGCTCCGCGCAGGCAGGGCCCGCGGCGGGCGATCGACCGGAAAGAGTTCGAGACCGGGCACGCCCATGCGGAACAACCGATCCACCTCTTCCGTGCTGCCCAGCTTCCAGTCGAGGTGGCTGTCGCCCGTCAGCAGGCGGTGGCAGACCTCTTCCGACATGTGGCCCCGGAGGACGCCGACATAGCACTGCCAGTCGGACTGCAGCCACTTGGAATCGACCGCCGCCGACAGCGTGGCGGCGCCGACGCCCACGAAGTAACGCTGCTCGAACTCCAGCACCGCCACCCGCGATAGCATCGCCTCGATGATTTCTTTGACGCGACGAAAGACCCGCGCGAGTTCATCGTGGTCGTAGACGGGCAGTTCCTCGAGCCGGCGATCGGCCTCGAAGATCGCCAGCTGGCCGGCCACCCGGCAGAGCTCTGTGTAGGCCGTCCGCGGATGGACGCCGCGGGCGAAGGCGATCACCCGCAGCACCGCCCGGGCCTCGAGGAGTTTGGAGAGCATGAACAATCGGTCCAGATCGCCGGGCTCCGAACTGGAGAATCCGACCTGCCGACTGACCACCTGCTCGGCGAGCACCTCCACCTTGCGACCGATCAGGTCGTAGACGCCCCGCACGACGTCGCGGCCCAGTGGCAGCCAGGCCTCCACCGACAGCATCGGCGGAAAATAGTCGGGGTCGATTTCGGGAGCACCCTCGCGGTTTCCCGCCTGGCGAATCTGGGCGATCGGCAGCAGTTCGAAGCCGGAAAGATCCTCGGTGGAGAGTTTGAGCCTGACATTGAGACGGCGAAACTCGACCTCCTGGTCGTTGCCGCCCGATGCCTCGTCCTGCATCGACTGCCGCATGGCGACGGAGCGGCTGCGATCGTGCGGCCCCGGTGGCGAGACATTGGGGCCACCGGGATCGAGCCGCGGCACGGCCAGGTAGATCCGCACAAACTCGTTGGACTGCAGCGACTCATCGAGGGCGGCCGACAGTTTTGCCACCTCCGCGGAGGCCGTGGCCAGGCTCGCCCGCTCGGGCTCCTCGCCCGGTTCGAGCCAGACGAGCGTGCCGTCCCGCAGGCGGGCCTGACACGCGCGGAGTTCGATCTGTCGGTTGGCCAGCGCCACCGGATCGATCTCCAGCCTCACAATCCCGTAGCAGCAGGGGTCATCGGCCACGGTGGAGAGCGCCAGCCGCTCCGCCGCATGACGATCGGCTGCCTGGAAGTGGTGCGGCCGAAGGAACATTCCTTCCGACCAGTTCACGGGAAGATGACGCATGGATGCATTCCGGGTGGCGACGACCGGGGATCTCCGACGACCAGGGACCACGCCCCTGCCCTCCGGCGTCGCGGTCGCCGAGGGGTTCGGTCTCAGAGATCCCGACGAATTCGGTATCGTACCCCGGGTCGGTGAGACGGTAAACTCCGGTCACTGCTGAGACAGCCCGCTATGACCGAGCCACGTCGCACCAACGCCGAGCCCTCCGTATCGGACGTCGATGGCTTTGCGCAGCGGCAGGCCCGGTGGCGGTCCGGCACCCCCTCAGCAGCCCGACCGGCATCACGCCGAGTCGCGACCGGGGCCGCCCTCGCCCTGGCCGCCCTGGCGGCGATCGTGCTTTCGACGGCGCTGATCGTGGCCCCGCTGTTCTCGTGGCAGACCGCCGGCATCGCCCTGATCGTCGACGACTACTCGCTGGAAGTGCTGCCGACGGTGCCGTTCGCAAACCAAGACACGACGGCGCTCGCCACGTCGCTGTCGGGCCGGCTGGCGCCGTCGATGTCTGGCGAACTGCTTCAGGTCAAGGGCTTCGAGACGGTGGAGGCGATGCGGGACCGACTGCACGGCTACTGTGTCGGCATGCCTCTCCGCGGCAAGGACTCGATGATCGCCTATGTCCGTGGCCAGTGCCTGGTGCCCCCCCCGGTTCTCGATGCCGAGGGAAACGAACGCCCCGATCCTCTCGGTGGCCATGCCTGCCTGGTGGCAGCTGACGCGACCCTGCGCGGCGAGGGGCTCCGTGAGATGGTGCCCTGTCGAGAGATTGTCGAGTCGATCGGCTCCGCGGCGAGCCTGACAACGCTGGTCGCCATGGATCTCGGAGACATCCGTTGGGACCCCCGGATTGGCGTGTTGTGCAGTCAGGTGCCGCGGCAGTTGGACAAGGATTTCAGGGCCCCGCCGCTGCGGGCGAACGGCCAGAATTGGCTGCTCACCTCCCACGACAACCTCCAGTATTCCGGCGCGAGCGGCACGGCGAAGCGGACGTTTTTCGCCGCCGCTCTCGAGCTGGGCCTCGCGGGAGCCGCTGATAAAGCGCCATGGGGCGACGGTGATCGTGTCGTCGAACTTCACGAACTGGCCCCATTCGTCGTCGCGTGGACTTCTGAATGGTCGCGGCGATCAACCGGCGGCCGCGTGCCGCAGCGGCCCGCGGTCTGGAAACTCGGGGTCGGGCGGGTCGCGCTCAGCGATATCCCTCACAACATCCGGCTGGTGCGAGTGGCGCCCACAACTGGCGCAGGCGCGCTTGCAGCTCTGCGCCGTCTCATTCCAGGCTTGGCACCGGCAAAACCGGCGACGCCTGCTCCCGCTCCGGCTTCCGCAGCGGCCCCTGCTCCCGCCACGGCGCCGGCAGCCGCTCCAGCTCCAGCGAGTATGCCAGCGGTCGTGGCTTCTGCGGAAACCGCGGCCAGCACGGCCCTCACGGCTGCGGTGCCCGCGGCCGTGACCTCCGGGGCGGCGACCATCCGCGATGCCGCGACAACGGCGTCG
>JBIIMX010000446.1:0-3244 GCA_044337765.1 Pirellulales bacterium
GGGCCGATCACGCTGTAGACGTACGCGCCCGACAAGCCTGCCCGCGAGATGCCCGCCACCCAGAGGTCAGTTTCCATGCTTGCGTTGTAGAGAGAGTACGTGTCGGTCTTCGCCACCGCATTCAGGAAATCCGTGTACTGCCCAATCGTCACGTCGTACTTGCCGATCTGGTAGCTGTAGTCGACTTGGCCATTACCGGTGCCCTCCGGGTCATTGGCGTTGCCCGGATTCCCAACCGTCACCATCTCGTAGGTGATCGTGTCGGCACCAGCGGTAGCGGCCAGAAGGCAGGCGAGTGCGGCAAGCCCAAGGGAAAGCGTCTTCAACGAGAGGCGAATCATGATCATGGCTCTTGTAATGCGACACGGGCAGTGTCGGAGAAAGCCTTGCAGATTGTCATCCTGTCCCAGTCGTGTCAAATAACTGGTCGAACACTATCGAAATGCACGGAAATTACGGTTTCGGGTGAGGTTCCCCCGCCAGACCTTTCCCGGTGCCGTCACCCGCCTCCGCACTAACTGGCCGACTCACTTGGCTCATTGCGGAGACAAAGCGACCCGCTCTCGACCATAAGCCTGCTACAACCACTGACCTGCCCCCATGAATGACGCCGGTTTCTAAGTTAGGTTTTTGCCCTCTGACGCTGCCCCCAACTTGGTGCCAGCCGAGTTGTTAGCCATGCAGGGCCGGTAGCTTGGCATGCCCAGCTACCGGCCGCGCGAACTCCGACGGTGTTCGGTTGCCCAGAGCACCATGCGGACGTACGCGATTGTAATCGTCTCCCCAAGCTTCTTTCACGGCCCGTGCTTCATCGATCGACAAGAACCAATGCTGGTTCAAGCACTCGACACGAAGCCGACCATTGAACGACTCGATGAACGCATTATCTGTGGGCTTTCCTGGCCTACTGCACCCGACTGGCCGCCAGGTCTCGAAGTCGCACACGAAGCTCGACCCGCGGATTACGCCTACTCTGGTAACGGTTGGTCGTTCGGGAAAACCCGAGCACCCGACAGACTCGACGCTCGGCAACCCGGTACGCCACCTGCCCCTCCCGCACCAGAACACGCTGCACCGCGGGCCTCAAAGTTTTTTTGAGAGCACGTCCTGCAGCATCTTCTTGTCGAGGCTCAGGTCCGCCACCAGTTGCTTGAGCTTCCGGTTCTCCTCCTCAATGATTCGAAGCCGTCGCAGTTCGGCGATGCCGAGCCCTGCGAACCGCTTCTTCCATCGATAGACGGTCTGCTCACTGATCCCGAGCTTGCGAATGATTTCGGCCACCGAAGGGCCCGACTCAGCTTGCCTCAATGCGAACGCAATCTGCTCTTCTGTGAAATGCTTCTTTCCCATCCAAAAACCCACCCTTTCTGGTGATGTCAAGGTTCAAAAAACTAACATCCAGGCTGGATCAAGAAATGGGGAGAACGTCAAATTGTGCGGCGAGTAGAGCCATTGAATGTTGCCGGCCCGCCCTCGCCGGGCAAACAGGCTATCATGGTGGCGATGTCACCAACCGCAGGCAAACAGGCGAATCCGCCCCTGACGATCGTGTTCTTCGGCCTCGGGGCCGTGGGCTCGAGCATGCTCATCTGCCTGGCCGAACTGGCCGAGCGCGACGGCATTCCCGTGCGGTTCAAGGTGTTCTCGATCGATCCCGCCGGAGCCCGCGACGCGCTCTACCACGCCGAGCGGCTCATGAAACGGATCGAGATCATCGGGGTGCCGAGCTTCGAGCCGCTGCTGGCCATCGAGGGACCGGGGGCCGAAAAACTCGCCGGGGCCTCCCTGCTCGTCAATGCCGCGATCCCCCAGTTCAACTGCCCGATCATCGAACTGGGCATCCGCCTCGGCGCCCACACGCTCGACCTCGCCTCCGACATGTATAACCCGGAGACGGCTAGCTCCCTCACCTTCAATCAGTATGCCCACGACACGGCCCTTCGGGAGAAGGGAGTGGCCGCCCTCATCAACATGGGCATTTCGCCGGGCATCACCAACTTCCTCATCGGCGACCGGATTTGTCGGATCAGTTCCCAGCACCGGAAGGATCTCGACATCGAGTCGATCGACCTCTACCTGCTCGAAGACATCGACGCCGACGCCGTCATTTTCTCCTGGGCGCCGGCGGTGGCGCTCGACGAGTTGTCGCAGAGCCCGCTGCAGCTGCGGGACGGGCGGATGATCGTCCACGAGCCGTTCACGGCGTCCCGCGACTACCAGTTTCCTCACGAGCCTCGGGCATGGCGGCAGTATCCGCTTTACCAGGAAGAGCTGCTGTCGCTGCATCGGTCGTATCCGCAGGTCGACAACATCGCCATCTACACCGGCGGCTCCGAGGTCGAGCTCGTCAAGGCGCTGCACCAGCTGAACCTGCTCTCGAAGGAGACACTGGGTGCCAATCCGGAGCTGACGATCGAGGCCGTGGTGCGGGCCGCGATGCCCGGGATGAAGAAGCCCCGCCGGATCGAGGACTACCTCCGCTCGGGCGTGATTCGTCGCACGCATTTCTGTGCCGCGGCGGAGATCCGCGTGAGCGAGTCGGTGCGGAACGAGCGGCAGACGATCATCGAGACGGTGGGACTGAGTTTCCTGCGATACCGCGAGTTGCTCGGCACGCCCTACGCGGGCGCCACCTATATCTCGTATCCCACCGCCGTGGGCGCCGCGATCCTGGGCTGGCACACGCTCTGCCACGTGCGGGCCGAGCTGGGCAGCATCCGCGGCGTGGTGACCGGCGAGGATCTCGCACGGCTGCTGCCGCAGTCGCGGATCGACGCGGTCCGCCGCGATCTCGTGGCATGGGATATCGATCTCTTCGAGAGCACCCGCGACGCGGTGAGCGGCTAGGGCGTCGGGCCAAACCCATCCGCAGCGAGTCGCACTCCATGCACCCGATCGCGATTTCCCGCCGGCTGGCCAGGCTGGTGGAGAGTCTGCAGTTCGGGCGGCCGACCGCGTGCGTCTACAACCCGCTCGTCTACGCCCGTCGGCCGCACGAGGCCTATCTCGAACGGTATGCAGAGCAGGGGGTGGATGCGATTCTGGTGGGCATGAACCCGGGGCCGTGGGGCATGGCCCAGACCGGCGTGCCCTTCGGCGAGGTCGGCTTCGTCCGTGACTTCCTCGGCATCGACGAGCGGGTCGACCGGCCTGCTGTCGAGCATCCCAAGCGGCCGGTCGAAGGGTTCGCATGCACCCGCAGCGAGGTGAGCGGCCAGCGGCTGTGGGGCTGGGCACACGACCG
>JBIIMX010000448.1:0-3234 GCA_044337765.1 Pirellulales bacterium
CCCGGTGATGGCGCTACAGCCGACCAGGATCGCCAGCGCCACGGCAACAGCAGTGGCGAACATGGTCTCACGGCAGGCACGCATCGAGGTGCCGAGCATGACAATGGCCGTGACCAGGGCGGCCGCTGCTGCCAGGCCGATCACGATGCACAGCGGCAGCCTTGCAGCAGCCGGCGATGGCAAGGCGAGAACCGCACACACAAGCACGGGCCAGCCGAGGATCGCGGCCTGCGACAGGGCAACGCCACCGGCGAACCGCACCGGTCCTGGTCGCAGGCCCCGAAAGCGGAGCATCGACGTGGAGCCGCTACGAACTGCCAGCGCCGCGGTGCGAAAGAGACAGTCCCATCCCTTCGCCCCCGAAACGCCATCCTGGAGCGTCGCCTGCGGAACGGCCAGCCCGATGAACCAGGCCGCCGTGAACAGCGCCCATGCCACGGCCGCATGATGCACCTGCGTCATCTGCTCCCACTGTCCTGCCTGGCCACCCACGGCATGCCCATTTTGAGCACCAGGATCAACCACCGGTTCGAGCACGAGCCAACCAGCCATGGCCGCCAGCGCCGCAGCCATCGCCAGCCTCGTCAGTATCTGCCGCAGCGGGCCATTGGCCGGCAGGGCGTCGACATGGAGCACGTCTGCACCGGCCACATGCCAGGCTCGCTGCATGCCAGGCACCCCCGCGTCGATCGCCCCCCTGCGCGAACGCGACCACGCCCAGCCAAGGCCGCCGAGCAGCAGCCAGGCCGCCGTGGCACCCGCGGTGGCTCCGCCCAGCCTTGGTGCAAGCCCCGCTCCCGCAGCCGCACTCGCCGTAGCGATCAGGAGCGTCAGGCTCGCAGCATCGGCGGCCCGAACGCCTGAGAGCCTGCTGACGACCGTCGTGGCGACGGCCAAGAGGGAACCGACCACGACCGCCGGCACTGTTGCGCGAAACTCAGCCGCCCCTCCGGCGGCGATGCTTCCGCACAGCCCGCCTACGAGGGGCCATGCGACCCGCTCGCAAGCCCAGACGACCGGGAGTCTGCCGCCGGCCGGAAGCCCGGTCAAAAACGGGAGATCTCCGATCGCCGCCACCGCCAAGACGGCGGCCGACAGGAACACGATGCCGCCATCCGCCGCGGTGCTCGTGGCAAACCACCATCCCACCAGGGCGGCCATGGCAAGCGCGATCCACGACGCGGGCCGACGCAGGTCGATGCCGACGAGCGTTCGTGTGCGAGCCGCATCAATCCACAAGCATGCTCGCCGGGAGGGCGGCATCAACCGATGCGGAATGCGGGGGGCTGCCGGGAACATGGATCAATCACGATACACGCTTTCCGATCGGCCGCCGACCGTCGGCTCCATCCGAGGCCCTGCAGCGAGGAACGTGTCCAGCAACGCCGCCAAGCGCGGCAGATTCTCTGCCGAAAACATCTCCAGATGTTCGCATGGCAAGCGGTGCACGTTGACCGGTCCCCGCACGAGCAGCCGCCAGAGCCTGGCCTGAGATCGGGCGAGGAGCGACGGCACCAGAGGTGCCCTGGCCAGAAACAGTTCGATCCTTCCCTGGATGCTGCGGGCGGAGTAACGGGCGATAACCCTGACATACCGATCGCTGACATCGGTGTCAGACGGCTCGGCCTGAGCGACCGCGAGCCCGCGTCGCCACGGCCGAGGCAGGAGCGTGACCATGCGACGAACGACCTCCCGTCCCCGGGCCACGGCGTACTGAGGCCATTCGCGAACACGCATGGCGGACATCTCCCGGACATGGTGTTGCAGGCCGGAGATCGCCGCCAGACAGCGGGTCAGGATCTGCTCGCCGCGCGCTGGCCAGGGGAGTCCGCACAGCGGATAGGTGTCGAGAATCACCACGGCCACATGCTGCCCCTGACTGCGAAGCTCCGTCGCCACCGCGTAGGCGAGCCAACCGCCCGCCGAGTACCCGCAGAGTCGATAGGGCCCCCGGGGCTGGAGCGCACGGATTTCCCGTGCATAGTGCCGGGACATCTCCTCGACCGTCCCGTGCGGCGGCCAGCGGCCATCGAGATCGACCGCCCGCACGCCGTAAACGGGCTGCTCGTCCGAGAGCAACCGTGCAAGACGAAAATAGGTAAAGACATCCCCTCCCTTGCCGTGCACCACAAACAGCGGGATGCGAGATCCGGTCGGCCGCAGCGGCACGAGTGACGTCCAGGCGGGGAGCCACGACTCGTCTGCGAGGGTCCGTGCCAACGCCTTGACCGTCTGCGCTCTGAAGAGCGTGGCGATCGGGACAGGGTGTCCGAGCAGGCGTTCAAGCTCGACCGCCAACTGGGCCGCCATCAGAGAATGCCCACCCAGTTCGAAGAAGTCGTCGTCACGGCCCACATGGTCGCGGCCGAAGAGACGTTGCCAGATCCTCGCGATCTCGAGCTCCAGGAGCGTTCGTGGTGCAACGTCGTCCTGCGGCCGCTCATGTCGGCCTGTCTGTGGAGACCATGCCACTTCCAGTGGCAGGGAGGCAAGCCGGCGGCGATCCACCTTGCCATGCGTTGTCAGCGGCAACGAATCGAGGACCAGCCACTCGCCGGGCACCATCGGTTCCGGCAGCCGTCTGGCGAGATCCCGCCGTAGCTGCGCGACGTCGAGCAGCACCCCGGGCCGGGGCACGACACAGCCCCGCACCACCTTTGCCGTGCCGCCAGCCGACTGCTCACGATCGCAGACGACCGCCGCAGCCTGCGCGACGCCTTCGAGAGCGGCGAGCACCGCCTCGATCTCACCCGTCTCGACGCGGTAGCCACGAATCTTCATCTGCCCGTCCCGGCGACCAAGGAACTCGATCGTCCCATCCGGGCGCCATCGGCAACGATCACCCGTGCGAAAGAGCCTCGCCCCGGCCGCCGCGGA
The DNA here is from genome assembly GCA_044337765.1 of Pirellulales bacterium. Taxonomy (GTDB): domain Bacteria; phylum Planctomycetota; class Planctomycetia; order Pirellulales; family UBA1268; genus CAMCQY01. The sequence continues at coordinate 2,878 of JBIIMX010000448.1, forward strand.
GAAGGGATCAGGAACAAACTTCTCCGCTGTGAACTCCGGCTGATCGAGGTAGCCCAGGGCCAGCCCGGCGCCGCCGACAAGCAGTTCCCCCGGCATGCCAATCGGCACCGGATGCAGCGCTTCGTCGACGATGAAACACGTCGTGTTGGCCAGCGGCCGGCCAATCGGCACCGTGCCTTGCGGGAACGTCTCGTCGCGAAGAATCGGATGCGTGCAGGCGAATGTCGTCGATTCAGTGGGACCGTAGCCGTTGACGAGCCGCGTCTGCGGCAAGAGGGACAACGCCTTGCGCACGTGCGGCACCGAGAGCACGTCGCCGCCGGTCAGCACGTGGCCCACCGTCGCGAGAATGTCCGT
>JBIIMX010000449.1:0-3231 GCA_044337765.1 Pirellulales bacterium
GTCGACACAGGTCCTGGCCAACGCCCCCACAAGCTTTTCCGGCACGCGAACATGCTTGTCGAAGTCTTTGCGGAGGAGCCGGATTGTGGCGGCGATCTGCGGTGACCCCTGCTGCGCGAATGGCCCCTCGGCCAGCGTGGCCAGTCGCTCGCCATAGGCTGGATCGGACCGCTGTCGATGAACGAGGGTCGCCACCGCCTCCGCCTGAGCGGCCCGATGAGCGGCAGCCTTCGGGGGCATCATCGTCTGTTCATCCCACGCCAGCAGCGATTCCACCGAAGCCAGCACGGCAGCCTGCCGGGCGTGTGCGCAGACCTGGTCGAAGAGTTGCTCGTGGCCGGAGGCGTGGCCATCGTGAAGGGACGGGTGTGCTGGCATGGGGGAGAGTATGCTGTCGAGCGGCCGGTCGGACAATCCGCGGCCGCATGGATCGGCTCCTCGCAGAGGCTCCCGCAGATGCTCGACGTGCTCGTGATCGCACCACATCCCGACGACGCCGAAATCGGCATGGGCGGCACCATCGCGGTCATGCGATCGCAGGGCCTGAAGGTGGGCGTGCTCGATCTCACCGATGGCGAACCGACGCCGCGAGGATCGCCGGAAGTGCGTGCCCGCGAGACGGCAGCCGCGACTGCGGCGCTCGGCCTTCCGTGGCGTGAAAACATGGGCCTTCCCAATCGCCGATTACGGGCGACGCTCGCCGCCCGCGGCTTGCTTGCCGGCGTGATCCGCCGCGAGCGTCCCCGCTGGCTCTTCGCGCCCTACTGGATCGATGCCCACCCCGATCATGTTGCCGCCACGAGGCTCGTGGAGGCCGCGCGATTCTGGGCCAAGCTCACGAAGTGCGAACTGCCCGGCGACCCATGGCATCCGGAGCGGGTCTACTACTACTGGAGCGTGCACCTGAAACTCGTCCGCCAGCCCGCCTTCGTGATGGACACCACCACGACCTGGGAAACCAAACGGGCCAGCCTCGACTGCTACGCCAGCCAGTTTGACCAGACTGCCGCCAAGCCCACGGTGCTCGACCGTGTCGAGGCCGCTTCGCGGTGGTGGGGCTCAACGATCGGCACGCTGCACGGAGAGCCCTTCTTCTCGCGGGAACCGATCGCCCTGCGAGGTTTCTCGGACCTGTTCTAAAGCCCATCTGTAAGATCGCTCGTTCGCTCCTCCGTGGAATCCGGCACGATCGGCGACGCCCGCAAACGCCTTCAGTTTTCGGCGGTCCTGGCCGCGCGACGTGTTTCCGCGTCGCCGAGACGGCGGGAGATGGTTCTTGCCCTGGCCGGCAACAAGCGACTGGCTGGCAGCCGACGCTCGGGGGTTTGAGCGAGATGGCCGGATCGCGGCGACCGGGCGGGGGCACACGGGAAGGCTGGACTGGCCTTACAAGGCCTGCCGATACCTCCCGTAGGCCGGTCGCAGGTGCGGCCACTCAGTCTGCAGGATGCGGCGCATGGCTTCCCGAGACATCAACGTCATCGCCCTCGTCAAGGGAGACGAACGTTACGTTTTCCTGTTCGACGACGACAGTCGCGAGGAAACCCTGCGAACACTCGCCAGGTATGCGTCGAATCCAGATCTGAGTTTTTCCTGGTACGACGCAGCGATGCTGGGGCAAAAGGTCCGCGGGAGCACGTCCTTCGGCCGCCGCCACCGCTTCGCACGCCGCGCCGACCGCCCGGCCTAGTCGCGGGCCTTTCCAATGGCACCGCACGCTCCTGCATCAGGTGACGGATTCTCGGCACCGATCGACCGCTTTCTTCGTTTCTTGGCCGCCGAGCGTGGGGCGTCGCCGCTGACACTCAAAAGCTACCGTGAGGATCTCCGGCAACTGGAGGAGTTCCTGCGATCGGCTGGCTGTCGGACGCCGGGAGAGGCCTCCAGCGTGATCCTGCGGCGTTTCGCAGCCGGCCTGCATGCCGCCGGATATGCCGCATCCAGCGTGGCTCGCAAACTGGCCAGCACCCGGAGTTTCTACGCGTTCGGACAGCGGGAGGGATGGGTGCCCGCCAATCCCGCCAAGCCGTTGCGAAGTCCCAAACGCTCACGCAAGCTGCCGAAGTTTCTCACTGGTGAGGAGATCTCCCGTCTCCTCGCCGCCCCTCAGCCGGCCCGATCCGGCGGCCTGCGTGATCGGGCGATTCTCGAACTGATGTACTCGTCTGGCGTGCGTGTGCGGGAATTGGTGGGCCTCGACGATGCCGACCTCGATGTACGGGGGGGCACCATCCGCGTTCGCGGCAAGGGCCGCCGCGAACGACTGGGAATGGTCGGCTCGCACGCCCAAGCCGCTCTCCAGGCATGGCTCGCGGCCCGGCCACGGCCTGCGATCGCACCGCCAAGAGGGGCGCCGCGGCCCCTGTTTACCAATAGATTCGGCGGCAGGCTGTCGGTTCGCGGAGTGGCCAGGCTTCTGGAGAAGCATCTCGCCGCCGCAGGGCTCTCCCGTCGGGCCAGTCCGCACACGCTGCGACACAGTTTTGCGACCCACCTGCTCGACGCCGGCGCCGACATCCGCAGCGTGCAGGAGCTGCTCGGACACAAGAGCCTTGTGACCACGCAGATCTACACGCACGTGACCACCACGCGACTGCTCGACGCCTTCGACAGAGCGCATCCACGGGCGCGGTGACGCCGGAGCATCGCGGGGCAGTTTGGCTCAAGACTTGAGCCGATCTCGCGTCAAGAAGGCCCCGCCTCGAGAAGGCCCCGCTGAGAACCGTCTGCTCTTAGACGAGCCCGCGACGAACGGCCCACACGGCAGCCTGCGTGCGGTCGCTGACTGCTATTTTCCGCAAAATGTTTTGCACGTGTTCCTTCACGGTCTCCACGCTGATCGTCAACGACTGGGCGATCTCCTTGTTGGAGAGCCCCAGGGCCATGTGCCGGAGCACCTGGGTTTCCCGTTGGGTGAGCGGGATGTCCGGATCGGGCGTTGCAACGCGGTTGGCCATGGTGGTGGCCACACGACGGAGTTCGCCGGCCTTCATCGGCAGTTGGCCGGCGGCAGCTCCCGCAATCGAGTGAATGAGTTCGGCACGCGTGCAGCCCTTGAGCATGTAGTCATGGGCGCCTGCCGCCACGGCGCGGGCGACATACGTCGGATTGTCAAAGGTCGAAAGCATCACGACGCGGACTGCGGGCATGTCGGCACGGATGCGTTCAAGCGCTTCCAGCCCGTCCTTGCCCTGCATGCGAATGTCAAGCAACACGACGTCCGGCTTCAGT
>JBIIMX010000450.1:0-3224 GCA_044337765.1 Pirellulales bacterium
AGAACAGTCGTCCTACCTGATGCGTCGTCTGCGCGAGGCGCTCGACCTCGTGGTCCGCACCGGATCCGCAGACACGCTCGAAGACCACCTCAAGTATCTCTCTGATCTCGACGCCGCGCGGGCAGCCCAGAGCTACGGCCTGGTGCGTTTCGTGATCTGGGCCATTCCGATCATGGGCTTCTTGGGCACTGTGATCGGCATCACCGACGCGATCGCCTGTCTTTCACCGTCGCAGCTCGACAACATGACGGGTGTCGTCTCGGGGCTTGGCACGGCGTTCGACACCACGGCCATCGCCCTCGGACTGTCGATGGTGCTGATGCTCATGCAGTTCATCGTCGATCGCACGGAGCAGCGTCTGTTGGGCGATGTCGACGAGGCGGCCTGGTCGGCACTCGCCGGTCGATTCCAGTCGCTTGCCGGCGATGGCGGTGCGACGTTGGCCGTGACGCGACTGGCCGAAACCGTCAGCCGCAGTTCGACGCAACTGATCGATGCGCAGGCCCAGTCGTGGCGGGCTCTGGAACGGGCCGCGACCACCAGCCTCGCCCAGACGCTGGATGAGGCCGGCCGGACGCTCAACGATTCGCTCTCTGCTTCGCTCGACGGCACTCTGAGCCGGTGGAGCGAGTCGCTTGTGGAGGCCCACGAAAAAGTACTGTCGCGGCGCGAGGATCGCTGGGCGCAGGCGGCCGACTCGCTCGCTGCGGCCGTGCGGGGGCTTGAGCAGCATCAGGGCAGTCTCGCCGACCAGACGGTCTTGTTGGGCAAGGTGGTCGACGCCACCCGCGATATCTCCGCACTCGAACGGTCGCTCGATGCCAACCTCAACGCCCTGGCCGCCACCGGCCGGTTCGATGAGACGCTGGCGACGCTCGCCGCGGCCGTGCAGCTGTTGGCTGCCCGTGCCGGCGACGTGTCGAACGACCCCCGACGGGTTGAACTGCAGGCCGCCCGCCGCACCGGAAAGGCTGCATGAGCCGCAAAACACCCGTTGCCGGGCCCACGATCTCGCTGTTTCCGTTTCTCGCCGTGCTGCTGTGCACGATGGGCGCGCTGCTTGTCGTGCTCGTGCTCTTCAGCCGATCGGTGCGGCAGAACGAGACAGCGAAGCTCGACCAGGAGCAAGAGTCGCTCGCCGCTGAGCTGGAACTGACGCGAGACAGCCTGGCCTGGCGTCGCGAGCAGTTGGAGGGCGTTCGCGAGCGGACGGCCGAGGAACTCGCAAAGGCACGGATGCAGCTGGCGGGCATCGAGGAGAGCACCCGCGCCCTGCAGGATGAGTTTGAGAAGCTGGAACGCACGGCGAAGGCTCTGGCCTCGGAAAACGCCGCAGTCGGGGCCGATGATGAGACGCTCCGGGGGCTGGAGCAACGGCTCACCAGTGCCCGCGAGTCACTCGACAAGGCCCGTGCAGGACGCGATACGAAGCCGCCGGCCTACGCCGTCGTGCCCTATGCGGGCCGCAATGGCACGCACCGTCGGCCGCTCTACATCGAGTGCTGCGGCGACGGTGTCTTCCTGCAGCCAGAGGGAATCCGACTGAGTCCGGGCGATTTCGAAGGGCCGCCCGGCCCGGGAAATCCACTGGCCAGCGCCCTGCGTGCGGCACGCGAGCACGTCGTCGCCACGCATGGGGGCGCGAACGATCCGGCAGCACAGCCCTACCCGCTCTTGCTCGTACGACCGTCCGGGGTCATGGCCTACTACGCGGCCCGCGAGGCGATCCAGTCGTGGGGCAGCGACTTCGGCTATCAACTCATCGACGAGGATTGGACGCTGACGTTTCCGCCCGCCGACCCGACGCTGGCGCAGGTCGAGAAACGGGCAATCGAGGAATCGCGGGCGCGGCTGGCCTGGCTGGCGGAAGTGCGGCCGACCCGGCCTGCCAAGCCGACTCAGCAGTATCGTGCCGCGCCGACGCGAGGCGGTGTCGTCGCCGATGGTGGACCGAGCGTGCTCGGCGACCAGTCGCGGTGGGACTGGACCAACGGACAGCAAGCCGGCGCGGGGGGCGGCCCCGGCGGCAATGGTGCCGGTGGTTCGGGTGCCGGTGGTTCGGGTGCCGGTGGTTCGGGTGCTCGTGGCAGCGACATGGCCACGCGGCGCGGAGGAACAGACGCGAGCGGCTTCGGTGGGGGCGAAGGGGCGGGCGGCGACGTGATTCTCGGCGGCGGATCCGGAGGCACCGAAAACGGTAGGTTCGGGCCTGGCAGCCAAGGCCCGGGTGGCAGTGATGCGACCGCCGCGGGCGGTCGTTACAGCAGCACGTCGAAATTTGGCGGTGCTGCGGGGGCTTCCGGCGGCGGGGCTGCGAGCAGTCTGACCGCGGCGGGAGCGTCTGCGCCGGCCGGTAACGGCGCCCAGGCTGGTAGCGGCGGCTTCGCTCACGGTGCCGCTGGCGCCGGCGGCACCACGGGCAATGGCTCGGCGGCCGATGGAGCGGGCACGGGCAGCGGTCCGAATCAAAAGGGTGGCTCGGCGGGCGGTGGCAGCGGACCATCCATGCCGGGCCTCGTGCAGTCTGGCGGCAGCGGCGGCGGGCAGGCAGGTGGGCAAGCTGGCGGTGCGTCGGGAGCATCGGCATCGGCGTCCATGGCCCAGTCGCGCGGCAAAAACTGGGCGAGCCTCGCCACCCAGGATCGTCCGATCCCGCTCACGCGGCCGATTCGCCTGGAATGTTCACTCCAGGAATTCCGTATGTTCGACGAGGCGGGCCGCCGCGTGGAAACACGCATTCCGGTGACCGGTGATACTGCCGAGGCGATCGATCCCCTCGTAGCGGCCATTCATGCGCGCGTAGGCCGATGGGGGATCGCGGGCGATCGGATGTATTGGAAACCTCAGCTCGTGCTCTCTCAAACCGCCGACGGTCGTTCGCGGCGCGAGGAGCTCGAGCGGCTGCTTGCCGACAGCGGGCTCGACACGCGGTCCAGCGACGTGCGTGACGATATCCGTCCCCTGCCCCCTGTGGAACGCACCACCTCCCTGGCGCCCATCCGCTGAATCGTGGAGTTTTTCCGATGCCGCGTCCCAAGCCCGATGACATCAACTCCGCCGGTCAGGATTCGTTCCTCGACGTTATTACCAACATCGTCGGCATTCTCATCATTCTCGTGATGCTGGTGGGGGGACGGGCGCGGAAGGTGATCGTGGATGCGATGCCGGCCCGCGGCGAACGCGTCGCCGCACTCGAACAAGAAGTGGACATTCTGGACCAGAAG
>JBIIMX010000451.1:0-3220 GCA_044337765.1 Pirellulales bacterium
CCGACTTGCAGCGAACTGCTCGAGGTGGTTCGTTCGCTCGGCTACGTCCGCGTGCCCACGGCTTGAGAACGGATTGCGAACGCTCGGCTGGGGTTGTTCCGGGGAGTGGCGGGAGGCTACGGTTTCGACCCCTCCCGTCGCCTTCTGCCGGATTCCTCCGGTGGGCGGCGGGCTCAGAGGGCGAACATGCCCACGCCTGACCCATCCACCACGAGACCGGTTCCGACAGAGGCGTTGTCCTCGCGTGACGGCGTGCGCGTGTGGCTGTTCCTGGTCGGCCTTGCAGCCTGCGGCTGCGGCGGGATCGCGAGGAACGACAATACCGCCGGCGTCCAGCTCTACCAGCAGGGCAACTATCTGGGTGCCGTGAATCACTTCCAACAGGCGTTGGCCAAGCAGCCGGGGAATGCCGACTGCTTTTACAACCTCGGAGCCACCTACCACCAACAGGCCAAGTTGTTTGGCCGACCGGCGGATCTGCAGACCGCCACGCAGTATTACCACCTTTGCCTGGCCCGCAACCCGAATCACGAGGCCTGCCAGCGCGGGCTCGCCGTACTTCTTGTCGAACAGGATCGACGCGATGAAGCGATGGCCCAACTGCAGCAGTGGGCCCAGCGGCAGCCTGCCAACCCGAATCCCCAGATCGAAATGGCCCGCCTCTGCCAGGAACATGGCGACCTGCGAGAGGCCGAAAACCATTTGATAGACAGCCTCGCGATCGCCCCGAACAACCCCCGCGCCCTCGTGGCACTGGGGCAAATTCGCGAGTCGGAAGGGAATGTTTCCCAGGCGTTGACGAATTACAACCGTGCCCTGGCGCTCGATCCGCGGCAGCCAACAGTGGCCACGCGGGCGGCAACGCTTTCGGCAACCCAGGCTGGCACCTCTCGAATGGCGGCGATGCCCGCCTCCGCTGTGCCCTTCTCGCCTGCGGCATACGTTGCCCCCATGCCGGTGGGAAACGCGTCCCGTTGACCCTGCCGCGGGTGGCTTTTATCCTGCCCACTCGGCTGCCCGGCTCTCCGGCCCAAGGTGCCGACCCTCGTACACTTCCGACCGCGAGTTCGGGGACGAACACCTGATCGTTCCCGGGCTGGGGATGCCCGTTGCGAAACCGGCTCCCGGTTGCTGACAGTGAGAGGTGCGAGCAGGCCGGGATGGAGAATGAGCCAGTGACGGACCGCAGCACCGGGTCGGTGACAGACCGCGTCTACAACTTCTCCCCAGGCCCGGCGGTTTTGCCGCTGGAGGTGCTGGAGCGGGCGCGGAACGAGATGCTCGCGCTCCCGGGCGTCGGCATCTCCGTGCTCGAAATCAGCCACCGGAGTCCGGCTTTCGACCGCATTCTCGAAGAGACGCTTCAGGCGTTGCGGCAGTTGCTCGGCATCGGCGACGACTACGAAGTGCTCCTCATGCAGGGCGGTGCCAGCCTCCAGTTTTCCATGGTGCCGATGAACCTCTTGCGTGGCCGAGGGGGGGCTGCCGACTACATCGTCACCGGAACCTGGGGCCAGACGGCCGTGAAGGAGGCGAGGCGGGAGGGGAAAGTGCATGTGGCCTGGGACGGTGGTTCCACGGCATACGACCGGCTCCCGGAGGCCGGGGAGATCCGGCTCTCGGACAACTCCGAGTACGTGCATGTCACGAGCAACGAAACGATCCAAGGCGTGCAGTGGAAGCACGATCCTCAGGGTGGGCCGGCCCCGCTCGTCTGCGACTGCTCCAGCGACTTCATGTCACGGCCGATCGCCGTGCCGAAATACGGCCTGATCTATGCGTGTGCGCAGAAGAATGCTGGGATTGCGGGCGTGACCGTGGTCATTGTTCGCAAGGATCTGCTCGAGCGTTCCCGCGACGACCTGCCCACGATGCTCGACTATCGTACCTACGCCAAGAACGGCTCGCGGCCGAACACGCCGCCGGTGTTCGCGGTGTATGTGCTCGGGCTCGTCTGTGAGTGGCTCCGTGACAGCGTAGGCGGTCTGGACGCCATGCACCGCCACAACGCCTCCAAGGCGAAACTGCTGTACGACGTGCTCGATGCTTCCGGCGGCTTTTACGCCGGCCATGCCCGTCCCGACTGCCGTTCCGACATGAATGTGACGTTCCGCCTGCCTGACGAGGCTCTCGAGAAGGCGTTCATCAAGGCCGCCACCGAACGCCGTCTCGTCGACCTCAAGGGGCACCGCTCCGTGGGGGGAATCCGGGCAAGCATCTACAATGCCATGCCGTTGTCCGGCGTCGAATCGCTCCGGGACTATATGCTGGAGTTTCAGCGAACCCAGCGCGGCTAGTCGCGGCTGGAACACTTGGCCCCTGACCTTTGCGGAAACCCGAATCCATGCCCTCGATCATCGTGCTCGACACGCTCAGTCCGGATGGCCTTGCGCTCCTCGACGCAGCGGCGGAAGCGGGTGTCACGTATGAAGTCGTCACCGGACTCTCGGGCGCCGCCCTGCGAGAGGCCCTGGCCCGACACGATGGTGCGATCTGCCGCAGCGGCGTGAAGATCACGGCCGAATCGCTCGCCGGCAATCATCGTCTCAAGGCGATCGTGCGTGCGGGAGTTGGCACCGACAACATCGACAAGGATGCGGCCACGCGGCAGGGCATCGTCGTGATGAATACTCCTGCCGGCAACACCGTGAGCACGGCTGAGCATACCTTCGCACTGATCCTCGCGCTCTCCCGCAACGTGGCCGCTGCGGATGCCAGCCTCCGCCAGCACCGCTGGGAGCGGAACAAGTTCATGGGTGTCCAACTGGCGGGCAAGACGCTCGGCATCGTCGGGCTCGGGCGGATCGGTCAGGCGGTGGCAAAACGGGCCCAGTCTTTTGACATGCGGGTGGTGGGCTTCGATCCGTTTCTGTCGGCGGAGCGGGCCGCAGAAATGGGCATCGAGTTGGTCAGCACCGTGCGTGGCATGCTGCCGGAGGTCGATTACCTGACCGTGCACACTCCCCTGACCGACGACACGCGGCACCTGGTAGGCATGGAGGAACTGTCCATCCTCAAGCCGGGCGTGCGTCTGGTGAACTGCGCCCGCGGGGGCATCTACGACGAGCAGGCGCTGGTGGAAGGACTCAAGCGCGGCGTGATCGGCGGCGTGGCACTCGACGTGTACGAGCACGAACCCTGCACCGACAGCCCGTTGTTCGACATGCCGGGGGTGCTCGTCACTCCTCACCTCGGCGCCAGCACCGAGGAAGCGCAATCG
>JBIIMX010000452.1:0-3214 GCA_044337765.1 Pirellulales bacterium
GCAGGCCGATGGGGAAGGTGTTTCTGGCAAGCAGTGGGAACGGCCCGGATCGACCCGACACGAATCCCAACCGCTGGTTCATGAACGATGCAGCCACCGACGTGAGCACCGATGCCGGCAAGGAAGCATTCCGGGAGAAGTTGCTCAAGTACGCCGACACCGCGATCGCGGCCCTCCGCGAGATGGGCGCCCAAGGGGCGATCACGTGGGATCCAGAGGGGCAGCGGACGGGTCACACCTACTACGGCGACCCGCGGATCATCAGCGACATCGCCCCGGAGATGGAGCACCGCGGCACGCATGCCCGGGCGACGATCGACGAGTATTTTCGGCGGTTCGAGGAGGCTGGCCTCCGGCATGGCGTGTGCGTGCGGCCGCAACGCGTGCGGAAGGATGGAAAGTTTTGGGTGCAGGATGAGCTGAAGGATCCTGCGGAGCGGATGAACGAACTCGAAGCCAAGATCGGCCACGCCTGGAAGCGGTGGAAGAGCACGCTCGTCTACATCGACAGTGACTACGACGTGACGGCGCGGCAGTACCGCGATCTCCACGCGAAGTTTCCCGAGGTGCTGCTGATCCCGGAGTGGGAGCAGCCATTGCACTTCTCCTGCACAGCGCCGCTGCAGTCGGTGTCGCACTTTGGGATCGGCCAGGCAAGGACTCCGGGGGGCGTGCGCGATCTCTATCCCAACGCCTTCTGCGTGACCTTCGTCGACGGCATCAGCCGTGATCCGAAGGTACAGAACGCGGTGGCCGCGGGCGTGGAGGGAGGGGACGTGATGATGATCAACGGCTGGTATTCAAGCCCCGACACGAAGGCCGTCGCCGAAACCTACCGTGAGCACGCCCCGGCGAAGTCGCCGCGGTGATGCGGCCCTGGTCGGCGGCGGAGTTGCGAACGACTGCCGTGCTGGTCAGATCTGGTGGCCGGCACTCTCAATTAGGCCCGTCGAAGCCGAGGCGGCAGTCGTACCGTCGCAGGTCATCCAGGATCTCAAGTGGCTGTGTGCATAGTCGGGCTGCGTCAAAAGATGCAGCCACGGCACATCATCCGGCCGCCGCTTTCCGTTGCTCGCGGGCCGGCAAGCACCATCAATACCTAAGAAAAAGCGGCCGAGGTTTTTTTAAACCCCGGCCGCTCTTTCGCGCGCAGGCAATCAACCCGCCCACGCCCGACAAGCCGCCCGATAGCCACATGACGCGCAGCTCATCGTGCTCGGCGTCGGATAGAAGTTCCCTGCCGAGATAGCCCGCCAGACCCGCTCGACGCCCGCCAAGGTGCGTTTCACTGCGGCTGGATTGACCTCGCGGACGTGCTCCTCGACGACCGGCTCCTTGGTCTTCGTGAGGACCAAGAATCGCGTCTTCAACGTCTTCCCCGGGCTGATTTCGCTGGCCAAGTGGGAATACAGCAGGAGTTGCTCGCCGCTGTCCTCGACCTGCTCAGCGGACCATTTGCCGCGTGAAGTCTTGATGTCCGTGATCACCAGCGAATCCGAGTCTTCCGTCAGTAAATCCACGCGGCCATACAGGTCTGGAGTGCCCTCGACCAGCATGCCCCGAATCTCCTCCTCGACACCCAGCACCCGCCCCTGAACGCTCGCCGCGGGGCTGTTCAGAAACGCCGTGAGCATCTTCGAGGCCAGAGCATCCAGCGAGGCCCTTGTTTCAGAGCCGCCGAAAGAGATCGCGTCCGGGTCGTGCGGCAGCCATGCGGACCTGTAAGCGAACATGAGTCGCTCGACGTCTGGCCTCTCATCACCGGACAGGATCGCTTGGAAGTGCTGCTCGACGGCCGTGTGGATACCGGTGCCGAAGATCAACGCCGCCGACACGGACTCCTCGGGTAGGCCGTCGATGTACCGGAACTTGAACTTCAGGCATCACCGGGTTCGATCCCTCGCTCTTCGTACTCTCGGGAGCCTACGCCGGTCAGTCGTCGGTCTCGAACTCGGTCGTCTGACATGCCGACTCACAGAATGGGTTGGTCACGACCCCAACGTTTTCTCCCGCGTGGCTTTCAATGTGAATTGCCGCCCGATGACAAACGGCACGCCGTCGAGATGTCGGCCGCGATAGTCGCCGGGATCGGCTGTACAGGGAAGTCGTGCAACCACGGGCCCAGACGAAGAGAGCGTACGATAGCCACAATCCGGAAGCCTGCCTTGGCATACGCTCTCAGGGCTGCGACGTTCTCCGGAAGCGTCAAAATGATCGCAGCCACGCACCCCTCCTCACGCAGCACCCGCAGCCAGGCGAGGCTCAATGCAGGCGCGATCCCGAGGCCGCGGCAGCGCGGCACCGTGTAGGCATCGAATAGACAGGCCTCATTCACCGCCAAAGGCAGTTCGCGGCCTAGCCAGGCAGACGACGCCGTGTTCTTCGAACCCCACATGAAGCCGACGATGCAGCCCTCCCTCAAAGCGACAAGGCAGCGATCCCCAACCGCGAGGCGATCCTCGACAACGTCGGCATCCTCCGTCGGCAGCATCGCGACGTATGCACACACGGACTCCCGTGTGAGCCAGGTAACGATCACCGCCGGCAACGGGCCGACCGGAATCGGCTCCTCGAGCCCGCGGCGGAGCAGGTAGAGTCTCCGGTAGCCGATCTCAGCGAGCAGTTTGAACCAAACGCCGCGAAGCCCCGTCTCCCGCAGGGTGTCCAAGACACGGGCTGAAAGCGACGCGGTCATGACGCATCTGCTGCCTGGCGGTTCACACACCCGGGACGGTGAGACATGGCAGACCTCATAGCGGGCCCCGCGACGAGACCGTCGTCGAAGTGACTTGGCCAGCCTCGCGGGGGCAGCGTTCCCGGCGCAAGGCGTGAATGGCGACGTAATGGCCGGTGAGCCAGCGACTGGGCATCGACTCCAGCCACTCGAATGCCGAGAGGCATCGCAGGAATGCCCGGCGGCACGTGTCCGGCAGCCAAGCGACGAACGCCGCCGCTGGCACCGCGATCACCCGTGGACAGTGCATGACAGCGGTCACTTCGGTGACCTCGAGGCCCGCATCCCGAACCGCCGCCGCGAGAGCCTGCGGACCGAGGGTCACGCCGACGTGATACGGGACGATGCCGACGCGGCGCAGCACAGCGAGCAGCGGCCCATTCCGTAGTCGGATAAGCGGGTTGGCGGGGTTGTCCATCGTCAGGATGAGCCGCCCGCGGAGCCGGAGCACCCTCCCCAGTTCGTCCAGCGCCGCCCGAA
>JBIIMX010000155.1:0-7248 GCA_044337765.1 Pirellulales bacterium
ACGAGGCAGACAGCGACCAGCGGAAGTGGCTGGGGGAATGCTTCGCACGGGCGGAGGTCTGCAAGCTCAGCCATTGCCAGCGGCGAGAGGCAGCAGCCGCAGACCTTCGGCCTGGGCATCGACGACCGATCGACCAGCAATACCCGCAGGCCCTTTCGGGCCAGGCGGATCGCCACTGCCGCACCCGCGGGGCCGGCGCCGATCACGATGGAGTGCCAGTCGATGCTGGCCGCGGCCGCCGGCATGAGTGTTGCGCACACCGGTGCGGGGCGGCCGGCGTGGCTGGCAGGCAAATTCATCTGGTGCCCGGTGCTGCGGCTCCCGCTGGGGGGACGGCAGGTCGCGTCCAGATGAGCATCGCCCGCTCGGGCCAGGCGCGGTGGATGGTTGCCTCGCGGAGGCCGGCGCGGTCGAGCAGAACGCGGTATTCGGCGGGCGTGCGTGCCGCCCGCACCGAGAGCGGGCCGTCTACCCGGGCCACCCGCGAACGCGAAAGCACGGCAGTGCCGACCACCGCGAGCGTCAGGCCTGTCGCCGTCCGCAGCAGATCCGACGCGACGATGCCGATTCGGGCAGCGCGGGCCAGTGAGGCGAGCACGTGGACCGCGTCGTCGTCATCGAGGTGATGCAGAAAGAGGGAGACCGTCGCGATGTCGCAGGGCGGACAGGGCTCGGTGAGAATGTCCCGGACGCTGAACGAGACCTGGGCAGAGCCGGCACTCTTCCGAGCATGCCGCTCTGCGCGGGCCACCGCTCGTGCGCTGATGTCGATTCCCGTGACCTGTACGGCCCGCCTGCCCGCAGCGGTCGCATACGCGTGTCGACTGAGCCTGCGTGCCACCGCGACCGTCACGTCGCCGCCGCCACAGGCGACATCCACCAGCTGAAAAGGAACGCCATTTTTGCGTGGGGTTGACTGGAGAGGAGCGCGGCTGGCCTGCATGCGGGTGATGGCCCTGACCACCTGGGACGACGTGAGCGAGAGCATGTTGATGCGAGCGAGGGCCTCGAGGGCATGCATGTGGTCGGCCGCCGGCAATGCCGGGTCGTCCATCAATTCAGACTGTCGAGAACGGGGGATCGACCAGAGTGACACAGCTGCGAATCTCCACCGCCGACGGAATGAACGAGGCCGCTCCACATCATACGGCGATTCGTCAAACCCGGGCGTCGCGCCGGATATTCATGGCCCGGGCGGGCACGGCGGTGTGTGGCCACCATCTTCGATCATGGTGGCGGGCATCACCACGCCCTCCATGCCCGGAGTGGCACAGGGGGGACATTCGCCGCCCGCGGCCGTCACGACCGTGCCGGCGGGCATCGTCGGGGCTGCAGCCGCAGTGCCGATCGGCAGCGATGCCGTCGGCGCGGTTCCCATGGGAACGGTGCCCACGGGAACGGCTCCCGCCGAAAAGCCGCCTGGAGCTGCGGCATAGGCGGTCGGTTGGGCGGGCATCTGAACCTGCGGCTGCGAATAGACCGGAGGCGCATAGGGGGGAGCGAAAGCATATTGATCGGCGCGGTGGTGGGCGCAGCCAAACGCTGCCAGGCCGCAGACGAACGCCAGAGGCGTCACGGTCGCGGTCCACGGAGCGCCCATCTTTCCCGGCCGGTAGGTTCGCATGCGGCTCGTCTCCCTCTCGAGTGGGCGAACGTTAGGCCGGTGGCCGCCAGGGGGCAATGGCAGAATGCGGCGGCATCAGCGCCGGCTCATTCCGCGGCTTCGAAGATCGCGATGCTGGCGGTGAAGCCATGCAGGCAGTTGCGGCGGCCGATCGGGCCGATCTCCCCCTGCGCAAAGAATCCGGCAGCCGGCACCGGACCGATCGTGTCCTGCAGGCAGCGGGCGTCGTGGCTCCGTTCCGAGAACAGACGCGTGCCGCGGCCATTGCAACTGAAGACGAGGGCGCCGATCGGCGTCGCGCCGCGTTCCCGCTCGTGAGCCAGCAGGGCCGCCAGATCGTCGTGGGCGCTCTTCGCATCGCGGACATGAAACTGGATCGTCTGGCCTGTGCGGACGAGATCTCCAACCGCGATCACGCCGGAGTCGGGGTCGGCGCCAACGACGTTGCGGACCAGAAAGTCGCCCCGCTGGAAGTGGTCCTGGTATTCGCTCGCCACGCGTCCGATATGGAGCGAGCTACGGACGAGTTCGCGATCGGCGGGATCGAGCTCGCCATACACCTCGCGCAGCCGTTCGAGCGCCGGCCTCCCGCCCAGTTCGACGATGACGTTCTCTTCCGACTTCGTGATCACCAGCAGCCGGCCGATCGGCCGGCATCCCTGCGACACGACCGGACGGATTCGTGCTCCTCCGCCGATCAGGAAGCCCACCGCGCCCGAGTCATACGACCGCGAGCCGACGACGAGCGTGTTGCTGCCCGGCTGGTAGCCGCCGCTGGCCATGCCCCCCACGATCGGCACGCCCGGATGGTCTTCCTCGACCCGCTTGATCAGGGCATCGACCGGGAATGAAAACGGATCCGCCAGCAGGACGATCCCGGCGTTGTCCGGCCAGTTGCCGTCGAGCTCGGACGGCCAGCCCACGAACATGCCGCCGTCCGGAGTTTGTGTGTATTCGAGGGAGAACGGCACCACGCAGGCCCCTGGCAGGCGGGCCAGCCAGACAGCCACCGCCGGCTCCGACTCGTATTCGACCCCGGCGGCGAGCACCGACTCGGCCGTCGTGCCGATCACCGTCCGCGCCCGCAGCACGTCGCTGAGCCCCTCCATCGCGGGCCTGATGGCGGCGCCGTATTGGCTCGAAAGGAAGACGACGGCGACGTCCGCGTCGCCGCCGAGTTGCCGGGCTGCGGCTTCGGCCGCCTCACGGATGGCGGTGTCGATCTGCTCGGCCGTCGAGGAGCCGACGGCGCAGCGGATGTCGGTGGCGGTGGGCGGCATCGCCGGCTCAGCGGGCATCGGAGCAACAATCAATGTCGGGCATGGGTGACGCAACCGTGCGAAGACGACGGGACCGGGTTCAGGTCACGATTTCGGTGAATGACTCGAGCGACTCGTGTTCGAGCCGGCCACCAGGCTCGCGGTTGCCCGGGCGGATGGCCAGTGCCGTGGCCATTCCGGCCTGCCTCGCGGCGTCGAGTTCCTCGCCCACGTCGCTGACGAAGAGGATCGTGCGGGGCTCGAGCCCCATGTCGGCGGCAATCGCCAGGTAGCTGCCCGCATCACGCTTCGGGCCGGTGGTCGTGTCGTAGTGGCCGCGGAGGTGGGGCGTGAGATCGCCCGCAGACGTGTGCGAGAAGAAGAGCTTCTGGGCATCGATCGAGCCCGAAGAGTAGATCCGCACGTCGAGGCCCGAGTCGGCCCACTGTGCGAGACTGTCCGGCACGTCGTCGAACACGTGGGAGACCAGTTCGCCGGAGTCGAAGCCGCTCTTCCAGATCATGCCCTGAAGCGCCTTCAGCGGCGTGCTCTTCACGTCGCGGTTCATCAGGTCGATGGCGGCAAGTGCCAGCCGTGTCCTGCCCTCGGGCGTATCGAGCGTGGCGTCGGCCGCCCCGGTCTCGGATGCCAGGGCCGCGGCGGCAGCCTGCACGTGCGGATCGAGCTGGTGCTGCGAGAGAAAATCGCCCACGTGCTGCCGGGCAAACGCGAACAGCACATCGTAGACGAACGAGATCGACGAGGTGGTGCCCTCGACGTCGAGCAGGATCCCGCGGCCACCGAAGACGATCACGATGCCGACCTTCCCTCTCCCGCGATCCAAGCCGGTCCCATGCAGAGCGGCTCGTAGCCGGCATGGACGCCGTCCTCGAGGTAATGGGGCGTCCAGCCGCTCGTGTCCTGGAAGAGCCGGATCGCGCGGATGCGGCGATCGGTGCAGAGGTCGAACCAATGCCGCGTGCCCAGCGGCACGCTGATCATGTCGCCCGCCCAGACCTCGATCGCGTAGACGGGACGGTCGATCGGGTTGATGTGAAACACCCCCCTGCCCTGCAGGATGAACCGCACCTCGTCTTCGGTGTGCGTGTGTTCCTTGCTGAATTTCGCCAGCATCGAGTCGAGGTTGGGAGTGTCGGGATAGACGTCGATGACGTCGGCGGTGACGAAGCCGCCGCGGCGCTTCAGTTCCGCAATTTCGGGGTCGTAGGCGGCGAGGATCTCGTTCGCGGGCGCGGCTGGATCGACCCGATCTTCCAGCGGCCAGACGCAGTAGTCGATGCCGTGCTCCTTGAGGAACGATGTGATCTCGGCGGGGTCGGTGATTTTCCGCGATGCCGACGGGACGGTGACGATCGCCATGGTGGTGCCTTTCGCTCGAGGGACTGTGCTGTCGAAGGGGCCTGTCAACAAGTATGCGAGGTGACTAGGAGTATGCGCGGTGACTAGACGGACGTGGCAGCTGCGAGCATGCGGCTCCGCGCCACCACTTCGAAGAGAAACTCGTGAATTTCGACGTGTCGCCGGGCCTCCGACAGGCTCTGCCCCCATGTGTAGAGTCCGTGCCCGGAGAGCAGAAATCCGTGGCAGGGCGGACGTTTTGGATTGCTCCAGTCGGCGGCGGTGAACCGCTCGCGAATACGGCCCGACAAGTCCGCCATGTCCTGGCCGTTCTGGAAGATCGGCACCTCCTCGAACGTGTCGTGCGTGGCGATCCCTTCCAGGCCTTTGAGCATCTCATAGCCCTCGATGCGGAGGCTGCCTCTGGCGAGGTCGGCACGGGAGAGGATGGTGCTCCAGACGGAGTGGGTGTGGAGCACGGCTCCCACCGGGCTGCCGCCCAAAGCGGGCACGAGATCCGCAATGAGGCAATGCAGGAGCGTCTCGGCGGATGACTTTCGGGTCGATCCGTCGATCACTGTGCCCGATGCATCGACGCGGACGAAGTCGTCCGGGCCGAGGGCCGATTTGTCCTTGCCACTGGCCGTGATGAGCAGTTCGAGCGGGGCACGCGAGGCGACGACGCTGTAGTTGCTGCTCGTGCCGAGCGACCACGAGCGGGCGTGGAATTCACGGCCGATCGCCCGCAACTGGTCGACCGGGCCGTTCGCGGCGTCGAAGGTGGATGAGGTTGTCATGAAGGGTGAATTTATGGTGTGGGCCGCACGATGACAACGATCGCGCAAAAGTGGCTTGTCACCGGCCGCCACGCGGCGTCGGACGCCCTTTGTGCTCGATCACAGATAGGGTGAGAAGAGCCTGGCGATGCCGTCGCGGAGGCGGATCGGGAGGCTGCGGCCGTCGACTTCTTCCAGCGTCTTGCGGCGGGAGCGGGCGATCACATCGCCGACGTGCCTGTCGAGGGTCGCGGCAAGGTCGCGGTCGTAGGTCTCCACGTTGAACTCGAAGTTGAGCCGCATGCTGCGGTCGTCCCAGTTGCCGCTGCCAAAGAGCGCCCAGGCGCCGTCGACGACCATCAGCTTGGTGTGATCGAACGGCGGTGGCGACATCCAGACGTTGCAGCCCCGGCCGAGCACCTGCCAGAGCAAAGCCGTCGATGCCCAGCTGACCAGGGCGAGATTGTTGTGATCGGGCAGCACGATGTCGACCGTTACGCCCCGCATCGCCGCCACGTCGAGCGCCTGGCAGACGGCGTCGTCGGGCAGGAAATACGGTGTCATGATCCGCACCGATCGCTGCGCTGCAGCCAGTGCCCCCACGAGCACCAGCTTGATCCGGCCGATGTCGGGGTCGTCGGGTCCGTAGCGGATGCCCCGGGCCAGCATCGCGCCGGCGAAGTCGGGGTTGGGTGCCCAGCTCTCGTTTGCCTGGGCGCCGGCGGCGTCGCCCACAAGCACCTCGTCGGCAGCGAAGGCCCAGTCCTCGGCGAACACCTCGAGCAGTTGCGTGACGACCGGTCCCCGGAGCTGGAAGTGCATGTCGCGGACCGGATGCCGGGGCTTGTGCGCGAGCCAGCAGCCGTCACGGATGTTGAGCCCGCCTGTAAAGCCAAGTTCGCCGTCGACGACGAGAATCTTGCGATGGTTGCGGAGGTTGGCGTAAGGGAAATAGATCGGCACGCTCGTGGGGAGGAATCGCTCCACGCGGACGCCCTGTCGGGTGAGAACGCCGATGATGGAGGGCCACGTATACCGCGAGCCGATGCCGTCGACGAGCACGCGGACTGCGACGCCGCGGCGTGCGGCGCGGGCGAGCGCTGCGGCGAAGAGTTTTCCGGTGGGATCGTTGTCGAAGATGTAGGAGGCCATGCCGACGCTGCGGGTCGCGGCGTCGATCGCGGCAAGCATCCGGGGGTAGGCCTCGTCGCCGCTGATGAGCGGCTCGATGGCGTTGCCCTCGACGAGTGGCCGGCCGGTCACCTCGCCGACGAGGGTGGCCAGCGACCGCAGCGGCGCATGTGCTGGGCCGATGGCGGCGTCGAGCCGCTCCTCTGCTGGCACCGCGGCCCGCAGTTCGTGGGTGACGGCCAGTTGGCCGGCCCGCAGCTGGCCGGCGCGCGACCGGATGCGGTTCACTCCGAGCACGGCATACGCGATCGCGCCGAAGACGGGCGAAAGCCAGATCAGTCCGACCCAGCCGATCGTCGACCGCGTGTCGCGTTTGACGAGGATCGCGTGGGCGGAGGCGACGATGTTGATGGCGAGGATGGCGGCCGCCAGCACGTGCGGCCAGAGCACGAGCCACCACCGCCACGCCGTCGACAGCATCTCTTCCATTTCGGAAAAGGTAGCCGCTGGCGGATCATCCGTCGACGAGAGCCCTGCATGCTTGCAAGGGCTCCGTGGATCGGGCTCCGCGGATCGGGGGCCGGCGACTTCTGCCTTACGTCCGCTGCTTGATCGCTTTTACCTGGGAGGCCTCCGGTTCCAGCGACTTGTAGTAGTCGTCGAGCGGGTAACAGCCGCTGCGGAGGCCGTGCCGCGGGGCCGTGGTGCAATCGCTGAAGGTGCGGCAGACGGCCGTCCGGGCCAAGGTTTTTCCCGCCAGCGAGTCGGCGGGGAGTTCCGGATAGGAGAGCACCATCCGGCCGAGGCCCACGATGTCGATCCAGCCATTTCGCACGGCGGCCTGGGCCGCGTGCACGACGTAGTCCTGCAGGTAGGTGTAGCCCGAGCCCACCATCACGAGCCCCGGCACGGCCGCCTTCGCCTGCCGGGCCGCATCGATCTGTCGCCAGACGCCGACGAGCGGATCCTCCGGCGGCGGATAGCCGTCGGAGGGAGGAAATGCCGCGGGCCGAATGATGTGAGGCACCGTATACGGGCTGCCGGCGGAAAGATTGACGGAGGCGACGCCAAGATCGCGCAGCAGCGTCAGCAACCTGAT
>JBIIMX010000263.1:0-5051 GCA_044337765.1 Pirellulales bacterium
CCCCGTGGTCTCCCACCTTGTGCCATGGCACCGTGTCGAAAAGCGAGAGACGCACACCGAGCAGCAGTCCCGGGCATGCCTCGCGGACCCGCTCGAGGAGCGTGACGAGCAGCCGCGTGCGGCCCGAAAAATCGCCGCCAAACCGGCCGGGGCGGCGGCGGGCGGAGAGAAATTCGTGCAGCAGGTAGCCGTGGCAGGCCTTGAGATCGACCATGTCGAAGCCGGCCGCCTCGGCATCGCGTGCTGCAGCGACGTAGCGGTCGATCAGCCGCTCGATGTCGTCGTCCGAAAGCAGGCAGGACGCATCGGCGGGGTCGACGTCGTGGCGGCCGTCGAGCAGTGGGTGGTGGTAGGCGATCCGCGGCTGTCGGCCTGCGGCCGTTGGCTTGGAGAAGCGTCCCGAATGCGTGAGTTGCAGTGCGACGATCAGGTCGTCGCTGTCGCCATACCGCTCGCGGTGGGCTGACCGCAGGGTCGAGAGCAGTGCGGTGAATCCCGCACGGCCGCAGGCCGGTGCGCAGAGCTGGTTGGGATTGGCGCGGCCCTCGGGCACGACGGCCACCGCCTCGCCACCCCAGATCAGTTTCGCACCGCTCTCGCCAAACCGCTGCCAGCGGCGGAGAAGCGTGTCGGTGGGCTGACCGTCGGTGGTCGCGTCCCAGCCCTCCATCGGATGGATGCACCAGCGGTTGCCCGCCCGTCGGCCACCGATCGTGATGCTCTCGGCAAGCGGCGAACCCTCCACGGCCGAAAGCATCGCCTCGTCGAGCGGAATGGGAGCTTCGAGAGCGGCGAGGTGTGTCCTGAGGTCATCAGTCGAGCGAAATCGGGCCACGCGGGGATATCGCGGCTGGGGGCTGGTCATGGGCGCTCACGGCGGCTTCGAGAGTGGTGACGGATGCAACGGGCTTCAATCATATGCCGAGCGTTTCAGGCTGCGCGGGCCGTGGTGAAAAGCATCAGCCGCTTGGCTCAAAAGCATCAGCGGCTGGGTCTGCGGAGTCGGCCGGTTGGCGGGTCGGCGGGTCGGCGGCTTTCGGCCGGGCCCTTCTGCATCGACCGCATCGACCGGATCGACCGCATGCAGGAGGCCCGGAACGGCAGCGACAGGACCGGGCAACTGGCAGTTGCGCGGTCTTTCGTCGATACTCATGCGGTTGCTCATCCTGCGTGCCAACGCCCACGACGACGTCGTCTCGATCTCTTGGTCTTCGCCCCGCATGGCAGATTCATCAGGCAGACTGCAGGACGTCGTCCGGTTGCCATCCCAGGCGAGCCGCCGGGTCGTCCGTCATGCACTGATCACGGGAGCGGCCAGCGGGTTGGGCCGGGCGCTGGCGGTGCGGCTGGCCCGCGACGGCTGGCATGTGGCCGTCTGCGATGTCGACGATGCCGGCGGCTGCGAGACCATGTCGCTCGTGGAGCAGGCGGGCGGCACTGCGCAGTGGGAGCGACTCGACGTCACCGTGCCGGCGGAATGGGCGGGGCTGCGGGACCGGCTCCGGCAGCAGTGGGATCGGATCGACCTCGTGGTCAACAATGCGGGTGTGAGCGGCGCCGGTGAGGTGGGCCGCTTTTCGCTGGATGACTGGCGGTGGATCGTCGACGTGAATCTTTTCGGCGTGCTTCACGGGTGCCATTTCTTCGTCGACTGGCTGGCGGAGAATCCGCATGGTGCCCACATCGTCAACACCGCGTCGATGGCCGCGGTCGTGTCGGCGCCGACGATGGGTGGATACAGTGTCTCGAAGGCGGGTGTCGTGGCGCTGTCCGAGACACTCTACGCCGAGTTGCTGCAGCGCGGGGTGGGCGTGACGGTGCTCTGTCCCGGCTTCGTGCCGACCAACCTGCTCGAGGCCGGTCGGTGGCAGCGGCCGGCGCTGAAGGCCCGGGCGCAGGGCTATTTCGCGGAGGCGCGGATCACCGCCGACGATGTCGCGGAGGCCACGCTGCGGGCGATCCGCCGACGGCAGCTCTACGTCGTGCTGCCGCTGCGGGGCCGGGTGTTCTGGCGGCTCAAGCGGCTCGTGCCGCAGTGGTTCATGACCCGCGTCGCGAAAATCGTCGGATCACCGCGGTGACGACCCCGGTCAGCAGCAGGGCCGGCATGGCGACTTTCGTGCCCAGAACTGCGTATGGCAAGGGACGCAGCCCGTGTTCAGCGGCAAGCCGGTGAACCCTATGATTGGTGTGAACGGCCCGGCGTCACTGCCGAGGCGTGCCCCGCTTCATCAGAAGGTCTCCGCGTCCCAGAGCCGCCGATCGTGAACCGCTTCCGCCTCGCAATGCTGTGTCTGCTCTGCCTCACGGCCCCGGCCCGTGCGGCCGACGCCGACGCCAAGGTCGTCGTCTACGCGGCCACGCCCGGCGGAATCGCAGCTGCCGTAGCCGCCGCCCGTGAGGGTGCCGATGTGCTTTTGGTCGAGCCCACGCGGCACGTGGGCGGGCTGCTGTCATCCGGACTCAACACGATCGAGTGGAACCAAAACTGGGAGACCTTCGGCGGTGTGCTCGATGAATTTCTGCACGGGATCGATGCGGCGTACGGGCGGACCGAGCCGGGCAGCCATCGGCAGACCGCGTGGGAGTCGAAGGTGGCCGAGCGTGTGTTTCTCGACATTCTCGCCACCGCGAAGGAACTTCCCCGCGGCGGACGGCTCGCGGTCGTCCGCGAAGCCCCCGTCGATCGCGTGACCATGCAGAATGGACGGATCGTCTCGTTCACGTCCATCGATGGCCGCACCTTCCAGGGCAGCGTGTTCATCGACGCCAGCTACGAGGGGGATCTCATGGCGCGGGCCGGCGTGTCGTACGCCGTGGGCCGTGAGCCACGCGAGAAGTATGGCGAGCCGCTTGCCGGCATCCGCTTCGACGAGAAGCCGGTCGCCGCTCGGCCGTTCGACGCCGCGGGCAATCTGCTCCCCGACGTCACTGCGCGTCGCGCCGATATCGGGCCGGAGGGCTCCGGCGACGGCAAGGTCATGGTCTACAACTTCCGCGTCATCCTCGAGCACGTGGGCCCCGACAACCCGCGGCCGCTGCCGAAGCCAGCCGGCTATGCTCCGGCCCGCTACCAGATGCTCGCCGGTGTGCTCGCGGCCCGGCCCGACATTCCGCTCGAAGAACTTTTCTATGTGGTGCCGCGGCCCGATAAGAAGGTGGAACTCAACAACCGCCAGGATGCGGCCGTCTCGATCGGCCTGCTCGGCGGCCAGCATGCCTGGCCCGAGGCGGGGCATGCCCGCCGCCGCGAGCTCTGGCTGGAGTCGAAGGAGTACACGCTCGGCTTCCTTTGGTATCTCGCCAACGAGTCGACCGTGCCCGCCGCGCTCCAGACGCGAATGCGGGAATACGCCCTTCCGCGCGATGAGTTCACCGACAACGACCACTGGCCTTGGCAGATCTATGTCCGCGAGGCCCGCCGGATGATCGGCGGGCATGTGCTCACGCAGCAGGATCTGCAAACAGACCGCGACAAGTCCGACTCGATCGCGCTCGGCTCCCACTTCATCGACACGCATCACGTGCAGCGGTTAGCCGAGTCGGACACGCTCTTTCGCAACGAGGGCCGCATCTGGGTGGATCTCCAGAAAGAGCCCTACGAGATCCCCTACCGCTGCCTCGTGCCGCAGCCGCAGGAGTGCACGAACCTGCTCGTGCCGGTCTGCCTGTCGGTTTCGCACGTGGCCTTCAGTTCGGTCCGCGTGGAGGAAACCTGGATGATGCTCGGCCAGGCGGCGGGCACGGCGGCGGCGCAGGTGGCGCGGCGCGGCCTGGCGGTGCAGGAGGCCGACGTGCCGGCCCTGCAGCGGAGACTCGTGTTCAGGGGCCAGCACATCGACCGCGACGTGGTCGTCGCCGACCGCGGAGCCGCGGGGCCGGACCGGCCGCTGCTCGTTGCCGGCGAGCCCGCGCCGGGACGGTTCGTGCGGCGGCAGTTGCCCGCTTTCGCCGGCAGCGGCATCTACCACGGCCTCTATCTGCCGAGCGACTGGAAGCCGGGCGGAAGGTATCCCGTGATCGTCGAGTTCGCTCCCAACCAGTGGCGGGAGTTCTCCGGCAAGGTCGATGACTGCCGTCTCGGCTTCGATCTGACAGGCGGCAAGGGGTTTGTCTGGCTCGTGCTGCCGTATCTCGATCCGCTGAAGCGGGAAAACGTCGTGACATGGTGGGGCGACGAGGAGGCCACGCTCGCGTACCTGCGCGAGGCTCTTGCGACCGAGTCATTGGCCTGGGGCGGTGATCCACAGGCTGTTTTCTTTGCCGGCTTCTCCCGCGGGGCGATCGCCGGCGGCTACCTCGGCTTGCGGAACGACGAAGTCGCGAAGCTCTGGCGGGGCTTCATCCTGCACAGCCATGCCGACGGCGGACGGTTCACGCCGGACGGGGCCGCCGAACGATTGGCCCGGGCCGGTGACCGGCCGACGTTCATCACCTACGGCAGCGACGACGATGGCAGACGCGAGAGCCCGAAGGGGGCGGCCATCCTGCGTGGCCTGGGATCTCCCGTGGTGGAGCGGCAGGTCGCTGGTCTCGCGCACACCGACCGGTTTCTCGACGTGGACACGGCGCTCCGACGCGAGATACGGGCGTGGCTCGTGGCCGTGCTTGCGGAACCCGTGGAGCCTCGATGACACCCGCCACCGCTGCGGCTCCATCCGTCGCAGTGTCTCGTGTGCCGCCGTATTCTTGTGCGGCATCGGCTGCGTGTGTCGCCGGTGATCGTCCGGCAGGCCCGGTGATCAGGCCGGCGCACCCGCAGCACTGCGCACCCGCAGCACTCCGCAACCGGGCCTACCGCAGGGCTTCGAGGTAGGCCAGAAGGTCGGCGGCCTGCCGGGCCGTAAGATCGCGGAGAAGCTGTTCGGGCATCAGCGAGGTGGGCAAGGCCTTCAGTTCTTCCACCGTTGCAGCGGCAAGAGCGGTCCGCTTTCCAGCGGCGTCGACGAGTGCGATCGTTTCCTCGTTGCGCTCAGTAAGAAGACCGGTGACGCTGAGGCCGTCTTCCGTGAGGGCAAGCCACGTGTGGTATTCCGGCGCCACCGTCTTCG
>JBIIMX010000453.1:0-3211 GCA_044337765.1 Pirellulales bacterium
AACGGTCCTTCCGTTTCGTGCCTCATGCGCCGGTGGGCTTGCCTTGCAGGTGGTGTGAGACCAAACGGTCCTTCCGTTTCGTGCCTCATGCGCCGGTGGGCTTGCCTTGCAGGTGGTGTGAGACCAGACGGTCCTTCCGTTTCGTGCCTCATGCGCCCGTGGGCTTGCCTTGCAGTGCCGAAGGAACGTTGGCTGATTTGACTCCTGCACCGATGGACGGCGGCGACGCATGTCAGATTTAGCTGTTCCCGGAGCAGCCGCCCCGATCGTGCACCGTGTGCTGCTCATCGACGATCAGGCGATGATCGGCGCTGCAGTCCGCCGCCTCCTCGCCGGACAGTCGGATATCGCCTTCGAGTTCTGCCAGCAGTCGAGCGGGGCGCTGGCGGCGGCCGCCACCTTCCAGCCGACTGTGATCCTCCAAGACCTCGTCATGCCCGGCATCGACGGGCTCGACATGGTGCAACAGTTTCGCAGCCTGCCAGCGACGGCGGATGTGCCGGTCATCATGCTCTCCGCCCAGGAAGAGCCGACGGTCAAGGCACGACTGCTCGAAGCGGGAGCCAACGACTATCTGGTCAAACTCCCCGATCAGATCGAACTCATCGCCCGGATCCGGGTTCATTCCGATGCCTACCGGCGACTGCTGGAACGCAACGCCGCCTTCGCGGCACTCGAGCAGTCGCTGGCCGAATTGAAACTCGAGCGGGAAAAGTCGGAGCGGCTGCTTCGCAACATCCTGCCGGAAAAGATCGCCGAGCGGCTCAAGAACGGCGAATCGACGCTCGCGGACAGCTTCCCAGCAGTCACAGTCCTGTTCGCCGACCTGAAAGGCTTCACCGAGTTTTCACAGCACACCGACGCCCAGCATTTGGTCGGCCTGCTCGACGAGATCTTTTCCGCGTTCGACCACCTCGCCCACCTCCACGGGGTGGAGAAGATCAAGACGATCGGCGACGCCTACATGGCCGTGGCCGGGCTGCCGGTTCCCCGACCAGACCACGCCGACGCCGTGGCGGCGATGGCGCTCGGCATGCAGGCGGCGTTCCGCGAGGTGATGGCCAGCCGCGGCCTGGGGCTCGAAGTGCGGATCGGCATCCATTCGGGCCCGGTCGTCGCAGGGGTCATCGGACGGCACAAATTCACGTACGACCTGTGGGGCGACACGGTCAATCTCGCCAGCCGTATGGAATCGCACGGCGAGCCGTCGCGGATCCACGTGTCGCAGGCGACCAGGCTGCTGCTGGCCGACCGGTTTCGCTTCGCCGACCGGGGCGAGGTGACGGTGAAGGGGAAGGGCGCGATGCAGACCTTCTTCCTGCTCGGCCGCGAGTGAAGTGTTCACGAAAAACATCGGGATGATGCCGATGCAGCGGCTTGACGCCGGCCGCCTGGAGGGCGGCCTCGCGCCAGCGGGCTGTGTTCACGCCAGGGTCGCCAAGCAAAACGGGGCCATGGATGGCCCGTTTTGCGTGAAGCTAGTGCCATCGCTTGAGCCAGCCCCGGCGCCAGAAGAGCACCACCATGCCGACCGTCGTCGCCACCATGATCGCCGCCGCGACGATTCCCCCGTACCGAAAGCGGAGCAGCGGCATGTTCCAGGGGGAATCGGTGTCGAAATTCATGCCGTAATAGCCGGTGATGAAGGTGAGCGGCATGAAGATGGTGGCGATCACCGTCAGCACCTTCATCACGTCATTCATCCTGTTGTTGAGGCTCGCGAGGTAGATGTCGCGCAGGTCGGCGCCGATCTCACGATAGCTTTCCATGAGGTCGAGGAGTTCCATCGTGTGGTCGTAACAGTCGCGGAAATGGGTCCTCGCGTGCTCGCCGACGAAGGGAGTCTGCTCGCGGCCGAGGGCATGGAGGACGTCGCGGGTGGGCCAGAGGGCGCGGCGGAGCGTCATCAGGTCGTTCCGCACGTCGTGGATCCGCACGAGTGAATCGCGACTGGGATTGTTCATCGCCTCATCCTCGAGCGACTCGAGTCGGTCACCGAACTGCTCGAGAACGGGAAAGTAGCCATCCACGACGGCGTCGAGCAGGAGGGCGCACAGCGCGTCGGCGCCGAGGTGACCGATCCGCGTGCGGCCGTGGCGGATCCGCTGCCGAACGCCGTCGAAGCCGTCGTGGGTGAGCCGGTCGCGGAATGTGATCAGGTAGCGATCACCCAAAAAGAGGCAGACCGGATCGGTGACGATCACATCACCGTCGAACCGTGCCATCCGCACCGCCACGAGCACCTGATGCCCGAACACTTCCACCTTGGGACGCTCGTCCGGGGTCGTTGCATCCTCGAGCGCCAGGTCGCCGATTTTGAACACGTCGCCGATCATCCGGATCGATTCGGCATCGTTCAGGCCCTCGACGTCGATCCAGACCACCGGCCACTTCTCGCGTGCAACGGTGAGTTCCTCCGGCCGCAGAACAACCGTTTCCTGGCAGGTCTCTCCGTCGCAGCCGAGCATCCGCAGGGTGGAAACTGGCAGACCCGCCGGTGCCACGGCACCGACCGCAACGGCGGATTCCCCGCGACGGTGGCGACGACGGCGACGGTGCTTGCGATGGGCCATGCGTACGAACCGGTCCGAGATGCGATCGAAGGCCCCCCGGCGGTCGCGAGGCGGCCCCTACCATACCCGCGGTACGGTTGATGCGTACACGCTGCCACGCACGCGGGCGGCGTGAGACTCCGGTGCTAGAATAGGGGAATGGCCCCACCATCCGACCGCCATCGCGATACTCGTTCGCCGGTCGGCGATGCCATGGCCTGGGCGGCCCGGATCATGGCCGTCGGCATCGTCATGTTCATGCCCGCGGTGGCAGGCACGTGGCTCGACAGCCACATGGGGACGGCGTTTCTGGGCATGGCGGGGCTGGTCGGGGGCTTCGTGCTCGGACTGTGGTGGCTCTTGCAATTGAGCGGGAGAAAACGCCCGTGATGGGTTCGAAACAATCGGGAAGACTCGCTTGGACAGGACGACTCGCCTGGAGCCTCATCGGAGCGGCCATCTTGACGACCGTACTCCTGGCGGCGGCCGGACTCGCGTTTGCAACAGCAGGACAGACACCGCGGGCGGGCGATGCTGTGGCCTTCGCTGCGACGATTTGCCTTACAGGTGGGGTCGGCGGCTGGATCGTAGCCCGCTGGCCGACCCGAAATCCTGCCCTCGGGGTGGCCGCGGGGTTGGGTGCGGTGACGTTGCGGATT
>JBIIMX010000454.1:0-3210 GCA_044337765.1 Pirellulales bacterium
CACCGTTGGATTGACCGCTACCCGGACGGCGGGCGACGAACCGCCGCTGATCGTCACCTGGCCCACCCCGGGCACCTGCGAGAGCTTCGTCTGCACGATCGTGGCCGCTGCGTCCTGCAGCTGCGGTCGGTCGTGGAGTTGCGAGGTCATGACGAGAATCATCACGGGCGAGTCTGCTGGATTCACCTTGTAGGCAGAGGGCGTGCCGGGCAGATTCGCCGGCAGGCGACCGCGGGCGGCGTTGATTCCCGCCTCCACGTCGCGGACTGCGGCGTCGATGTCGCGATTCAGTTCGAACTGCAGCGTCACGGACGTCTGGCCAAGCGCGCTGGTGGAGGTCATTTCCGTGATGCCCGCGATCAGGCCGAACTGCCGCTCCAGCGGCGTGGCCACGGCCGATGCCATCGTCTCAGGGCTCGCCCCGGGCAGGGATGCGCTGACGCTCACGGTGGGGTATTCCACCTGCGGCAGCGATGACACCGGAAGCTGGAAATAACAGATCGCGCCGACGAGCGTGATCGCGATCGCCAGCAATGACGTGCCCACCGGCCGACGGATGAACCAATCGGAGACGTGCATCAGGCCGCCTCCCGACGGAAGAGTCGGCCCAGCCTGTCGAACCAGAGGTAGATCACAGGCGTGGTGTAGAGCGTGAGCAACTGGCTGAAAACGAGCCCGCCGATGATCGTGATGCCCAGCGGTCGCCGCAGTTCCGATCCGACACCGGTGCCCATCGCCAGCGGCACCGCCCCCAGAAGCGCCGCCATCGTGGTCATCATGATCGGCCGGAATCGGAGCAGACAGGCCTCGCGGATCGCCTCAGCGGGGCCCACGTGGCGGCCGTCGATGCCGTTGCGTTCGGCGTCGATCGCGAAATCGATCATCATGATCGCATTTTTCTTCACGATGCCGATGAGGAGCACGATGCCGATCAGCGCGATCACGCTCAGGTCCAGCCTGTACACGAGCAGCGCCACGAGCGCCCCGACGCCGGCGCTGGGCAGCGTCGAGAGAATCGTCAGTGGGTGGAGCGTGCTTTCGTAGAGCACGCCCAGCACGATATACACCGTGATGATCGCCGCCAGGATGAGCAGCAACTGGTTGTCGAGGGACGCCTGGAATGCGGCCGCCGTTCCCTGGAAGGCGGTCTGGATGCCGGGCGGCATGCCGCTGGTGGCGCGTGCGGCGTCGATGGCCTGCACCGCCCCGCCCAGCGAGGCGCCCGGCGCCAAATTGAACGACACCGTCACCGCCGGGAACTGCCCCTGGTGGTTCACGGCCAGCGGAGTGCTCGTCTGCTCGATCCGCGTGACGGCGCTCAGCGGCACACGGCGGTCGCCCCGGTCGCCGGTTGCCGGCTGCGGATCGCCGTCGCCCGGCTTGTCCCCGCCGTCGGCGGCCACGCTGACGTACAACTGCCCGATGTCGTCGGGATGGTTGCGATATTCCGGCTGCACCTCCAGCACGACGCGGTATTGATTGAGCTGAGTGTAGAGGATCGATATCTGCCGCTGGCCGAAGGCGTCGTAGAGCGCGTCGTCGATCATCTGCGGCGTGATTCCCAGCCGCGAGGCCGTGTCGCGATCGATCACGACGCGGGTCTGGAGACCTTCGTTCTGCTGGTCGCTGGTCACGTCGCACAGTTCGGGCAGTGCCTGCAGCCGCTCCACGAACCGTGGCGTCCATTCTTCCAGCTCCTCCGCGTCCGGCGACTCGAGGCTGTATTGATACTGCGTGCGGCTCACGCGGGTCTCCACCGACAGATCCTGCACCGGCTGCATGAACAGCGTGATGCCTTCCACGCCGGAAAGTCGTGACTGCAGCCGCCGGATCACCTCGGTGGCGGTGAGCCTTCGCTCCTCCAGGGGCTCGAGGTTGATCTGGATGCGGCCGCTGTTGACCGTGGTGTTCGTGCCGTCGACACCGATGAAACTCGACAGGCTCGCCACCGCCGGATCCTCCAGGATCGCGCGATTGAGCTGCTGCTGACGCGTCGCCATCTCCTCGAACGAGATGCTCTGCCGCGCCTCGGAGATGCCCAGGATCACCCCCGTGTCCTGCACGGGGAAGAAGCCCTTGGGCACGACCGCGTAGAGCTGCACCGTCGCCACAACCGTTGCCACGGCGACTGCCATCGTCGCCACCTGATGCCGCAGGACGAAGTCGAGCGTGACCCGGTAGACCCACAAGCAGCCGTCGAACACCGCCTCGCTGGAGCGATACAGCAAGCCCCGCCGTTCCGTTCCGCGGTGTGCGAGAAACGTGGCGCACATCATCGGCGTCAGCGTGAGCGAGACGACGGCCGAGACGATGATCGTCACGCTCAGGGTGACGGCGAACTCCCGGAACAGTTCGCCGACGATGTCGCCCATGAAGAGCAGGGGGATGAGCACGGCGATCAGCGACACGCTCAGACTGACGATCGTGAAGCCGATCTCCGCAGACCCCTTCAGGGCCGCTGCCAAGGGCGACTCTCCCTGCTCCAGGTAGCGGACGATGTTTTCGATCATCACGATGGCGTCGTCGACGACGAAGCCGGTCGAAATCGTCAGCGCCATGAGCGTGAGGTTGTTGAGGCTGTAGCCCAGCATCTGCATCACCGCGAACGTGCCCACCAGCGAGAGCGGCACCGCCACGCCGGGGATGAGCGTGGCCTTCACGTCCCGCAGGAACAAGAAAATGATGAGGACGACCAGGCCGATGGTCAGAAGCAGTTCGTGTTGGACGCCCTCGATGCTGGCCCGAATCGTGACCGTGCGGTCGGCGAGCACCTGCAGCGACACGGCCGCCGGCAGCGATGCCTGCAGCTGCGGCAGCAGGGCTTGGATGCTGTCGACGACGGCGATGATGTTTGCCCCCGGCTGACGGTGGATGTTGACGATCACCGCCGGAACGTCGTTCATCCAGGCGGCCTGTCGGACGTTTTCGGCACCGTCGACGATGCGGGCCACGTCGGCCAGGTGGATCGGAGCATTGTTGCGGTAGCCGATGATCAGTTCGCGGAACTGGTCGCTGGTGAGGAGCTGGTCGTTGGCGCTGATCGTGAAAGCCTGCCGGCGACCGTCGAAACTGCCCTTGGCCTGGTTCACGCTCGCCTGCACCAGGGCCGTGCGGAGATTCTCCAGGTTGAGTCCGAGCGCGGAGAGCGCCGTTGGGTTGGCCTGAATGCGGATGGCCGGTTTCTGGCCGCCAGAGATGCTCACCAGCCCC
>JBIIMX010000455.1:0-3198 GCA_044337765.1 Pirellulales bacterium
TCGCGAGGCTTCAGACGGTAGACCGTGTCCTGGTTGTGCTCGGTGTGGATCGAGCAACCGGCGGAGCAGCCGCCGCAGACGTTGGCCTCCCGCTTCATGAACCAGACCCGTTGCTGGTAGAGGAAGTCCTTGTCACCCAGCGCTCCCACCGGGCACAGGTCGACCACGTTGCCCGAGAGCTTGTTGTCGAGCGGATGACCGGGGAAGACGTCGATTTCCTCCTTCGCACCACGGCTGGTCACCATCAACTCCGCCGTACCCGACACCTCGCGGGTGAATCGCACGCAGCGCGTGCACATGATGCAGCGATCGACGAAGAGCGTGACGGTCGGGCCGATGTCGCGACGACGGCTATTGAACGCATGGATATCGGCCCGGCGTTCGGCCTGGCCGTGCTGAAAGTGATAGTCCTGCAGCAGGCATTCGCCCGCCTTGTCGCAGATCGGGCAGTCGATGGGATGGTCGATGAGGAGGGCCTCCTCGACGCGAGCCCTGCTGTCCTTCACCAACTGGCTCTCGGTGACGATCACCGTGCCGTCCTTGGCCGGCGTCTGGCAGGCAGGCACCAGCTTCGGCATCATCGAGATCTTGCCGGTGGCGGCGTCGCGTGTGCCGGTTTCGACCAGGCACATGCGGCAGCTGGCCACGACCGACAGGCCGGGATGCCAGCAATAGTGCGGAATCTCCGCGCCGGCGAGGCGGGCGGCCTCGATGCAGTTGAGCCGCTCGTCGGCCCCGATCTCGATTTCCTTGCCGTCAACGATGACTGTGGGCATTGTGTTTCAGTGAGAAAAGGTGTTCGCCACCATGTTCATGGGGCATGTGAGCCATTCGGAACCGTTGTCGAAAATGGTGACAGGCACCTTTTCCATCAGTGGGCTCCGACGATCTGGAGGGCGGGGACGGGGTCGGTCACCATCCAGCCGTGCGGATTCGTCCGCTTGATGTAGTCCTCGAATTCCCCACGGAACTTTTTGATCGCGTTCTTGATCGGCCACGCGGCGCCGTCGGCAAGGCCGCAGATCGTCGAGCCGGGCATCATGCCCATCGTGTTGCCGATTTCCGCGAGCAGTTCGAGATCTCGGAGGCGGCCCTTGCCAGCCTTGATCCGCTCGAGCATCCGCAGCGACCAGCTCGTTCCCTCGCGGCAGGGCGTGCATTGCCCGCACGACTCGTGGGCGAAGAAGCGGCAGGAGTTGTGCAGGAAGTCGACGATGCTCACCGTCTCGTCGATAACGACGACGGCGGCGGTGCCGAGACCGAGGCAGCCGACTTTGCCGGGACCGGCGAAGTCGAGCGGCGTGTCGAGTTCGGCCTCGGTCATCAGGCCCATCGAGATGCCGCCCGGGATCACCGCCTTGGCCTTTCGGCCCTTCCAGACACCGCCTCCGAACTCGTCGATGAGCTGACGCGCCGTGATGCCCAGCGGCGTCTCGTAGCAGCCAGGCCGTTCCACGTGACCCGAGAGGCAGTAGAGCTTGGGGCCGTAGCTGCCGGGGTCGCGGGGGTTGTTGGGATCGGCAGGCACGCCCATCGAGCGGAACCAGTCGACGCCGCGGCGGGCAATCTGCGCGACGCACGCCATCGTCTCGATGTTGTTGACCACCGTCGGCTTGCGGAACAGTCCCTCGATCGCCGGAAAAGGCGGCTTGATGCGCGGCCAGGCCCGCTTGCCCTCGAGGCTTTCGATCAGACCGGTCTCCTCGCCGCAGATGTAGGCGGCGGCGCCGCGGTGGAGGTAGATGTCGAGCGAGAAGCCGCTTCCACGGATATTCTTGCCGAGGTAGCCCGCGGCGTAGGCTTCATCGATCGCCGTCTGCAGCCGTTGCCAGCTTCGTGGGTATTCGTAGCGGAGATAGATGTAGGCCGTGCTGGCCCGCGTGGCGTAGGCCGAGAGGATGATGCCCTCTATCACCTGATGGGGATCGTCTTCCATCAGGATCCGATTGTTGAACGTGCCAGGTTCGCTTTCATCGGCGTTGATGCAGAGATAGATCGGGCCGGGATGATCCTTCGGCAGGAAGGTCCACTTGAGTCCCGTTGAAAAGCCGGCTCCGCCGCGGCCGCGGAGGCCCGAGGCCTTCACCATTTCGACGACGTCGACGGGCTGCTTCTCGGCGAGCAGCCGCTCCATCGGCGCGTAGCCACCGCGGCTCCGGTAGCTCGCAATCGTCTGGCCGTCGGGAACGCCAACGGCTTCCATCAGGACGGGTTTGAATGGCTGCATGTCAGGTGGCCCTCGCACGCGGCTTCTTGAGCTCCGCCTCGGCGGTCTCGGGAGTCATGTTCTTGAGAAGGTCGTCATTGGCGAGGATGCATGGGGCGAAGTCGCATGCCCCCAGGCACTCGGCCGGCTCGATTGTCAGTTCGCCGTCAGGCGTCGTGCCGTACGGGCTGATCCCGTTGCTGTGGCAGAGGTGCTCAAGCAGCTGGTCGCCGCCTCGAAGGGCGCAGGAAATCGACCGGCAGACGAAGGCCCGCACGCGGCCGCACGGCTGCTCCTGATGGAAGAATTGGTAGAAGGTGAGGGTGTCCTGCACCTCGGCCGGGGCCAGCCCCAGCACCTCCGCGATCTCCACCACCGCCTGCAGCGGCACGTGCCGGAGTTCCGCGTTGACGATGTGCAGTGCGGGGAGCGTGAGGGCGCGACGGTTTGGATAGCGGGGCGCGAGCGCCTCGATCCTGGCGACCATCTCGTCCGTGAGGATTTTGGGTTGGGCAATCATGTGTATGAGATCTGAAAATAGGGACGGGAGCTATTTTTAGGGAGCAGCAGGCAGCATGGCCCGGTCTGGCTTGGCCGGCCAGAGTGGTGCGCAAAAATAGCTCCCGTCCCTATTTTCATCGGTCGAGCTCCGCTGCGATGATGTTGAGGCTGCCGAGCACGGCGACGACGTCGGACAGCGTGTGGCCGCGGATCAATTGCGGGAAGAGTGCGAAGTGCAGGACCGAGGGCGGGCGGCACCGCGCCCGGTAGGCACACTCGCTTCCGTCGCCCACGAGATAAAAGCCGAGTTCGCCGTTGGGCGCCTCGGTGGCTCCGTAGGATTCACCGCAGGGCACTTCGAAGCCGCGGTTGCTCATCGACAGCTCGAAGTGGGAGATCGTGCCCTCGATCGTGGAATAGACCTGCTGCTTGGTCGGCAGGGCGGTCCGCTGGTCGATGCCGACATTCACGGCTCCGGCGGGGATCGATTC
>JBIIMX010000065.1:0-12263 GCA_044337765.1 Pirellulales bacterium
CAGCGGTGGACGAGCAGTCGAAGATGCAGCAGCAGGTGATGAAGTACATGATGTTCTTCATGGCATTGATGTTCTTCAAGGTGCCCTGCGGCCTCTGCCTCTACTTCATTGCGTCGACCTTGTGGGGTATCGCGGAACGGCTCTGGCTGCCGCAGACGCTCCCTGCCACGGCCGCCGCGGGTGTGTCCTCGGGCGGACAGCCTGCCAGCAACGGCAGGGTGATCAACGTGCCCTTCACCTCGTTTGGCACCAAGGAGCCGGCCACGCCGGCCGGTGACGCGGCGCGACAGAAGCGGCAGTCGCGGAAGAAGCAGCGTTGATCACCCTCGCAGCCGACCGTTTTGAACGTGAGGAATCCGTGCCGCAGCAACGGATACCCTGAACAAAGCGGCAACTGCGTCCCATGGCGCCAACTGCGTCCCATGCCGGAACCGGCACGCCTCCTCCCCTCCTTGCCGACGTTCTGCGGTGGAACCGCGAGTCGGGGAGTCTATGCTGTTTTGTCCCGTCGAACATCACGTTGATCGCCCGATAACGATCGGGCGGTAGCGCGACGCTCCGGGTTTGTATGATTGTTCCCGTAAAAGCTCCCGGAGGGAGCCGGGGGATGTCGGGCCGCCTGTTCTCGGAATGATCGCATGACACTCCGCACGCCGATCCGCATCCTGCTTGTCCTGCTGTCGGCGGCGGCGCACGGCTCCGTCTCCGCCGACACGTCCGACCCACGCCCCCTGTTCATCGAGGGATATGCCGGGAAGATCAGTTGCAGGCCGGGTGAGGAGGTGCTTCTGCACATCTCGACGACCGCCCCGAAGTTCGCCGTCGAAGTTGCACGAATCGGGGCCCAACGCGAGGTCGTCTTCACCAAGGCGGACGTCGCCGGTCGTGAATCCCCCGTCCCTGAAAACGCGTCGTCGCACGGCTGCGGGTGGCCCGCCCTGTGTGCCGTGCCGGTGCCGGTGGACTGGAAGAGCGGCTTCTACGAGGTGACGCTGAGGGCCGAGGATCGCGGCGGAAAGTACGTGGAGCGGGGCCGGCGCACGGTCGAGTCGACCTGCTTCTTCATCGTCCGGGCCGCGACCCCTGGATCAAAGTCCAAGACGCTGATCCAGCTCTCCACCAATACCTACAACGCCTACAACAACTGGGGCGGCTTCAGCCTCTACGCCTACAACGGTCGGGCCGGTGTCCAGGGGCACCGCGTATCGTTCCTTCGGCCGCCGGCCAGCCAGTTCCCTTCATGGGAGCAGCCGTTCATCGCCTGGGCCGAGGCGAACGGCTACAGCTTCGATTACGCCGCCAATTCCGATCTCGAGTTCCATCCCGAGGACCTCGGGGCCTACAAGCTCGTGCTGAGCGTCGGGCACGACGAATACTGGTCTTCGCCGATGCGTGACCACCTCGAGGCTTTCATCGGCAAGGGTGGCAACGTCGCTTTCTTCAGCGGCAATACCTGCTGCTGGCAGGTTCGCAGCGAAGACGGCGGATCGGCCCTCACCTGTTGGAAGCAGCGGTTTGTGATGGATCCGCTCTATGCCGCGGGCGATCGTTCGCTCCTGTCGACGCTCTGGAGCCACCACCTCGTCGATCGCCCGGAGAATCGGCTCAGCGGCGTGGGCTTCCTGCACGGCGGCTACCACCGCAGCCACGGACAGTTCATGGACGGCAAGGCGGCGTACACGGTGCATCGCCCCGAGCACTGGCTGTTTGCCGGCACGGGCCTTGGCCGCGACGCGGAGTTCGGCGGCAAGGATACGATCGTCGGTTACGAATGCGACGGCTGCGAGTTCGAAACCAGGGACGGTCTGCCCGTGCCCACGTATCGCGACGGCACGCCGGAGGGCTTCACGATCCTTGCCAGCTGCCCCGCGAAGTGGCATCCCGATGACGCATACTTCTACGACCGGTTTCCAAAGGACCGGATAGGTGCCGCCGTGCTTGGCACCTACACGCGAGGCGGCACCGTCGTCACGGTTGGTTCCACCGACTGGGCCCACGGCCTGCGCGGCAAGGATCCCACGGTGGAACGGATCACGAAGAACGTGCTCGACAGGTTGGGACAGTAGCCCCTCATCAGGAAGCCCTCGATGCCACTCGAACGATCACTCGCAGCCCGGCTCATGTCCGTTCTGCTGCTGACGTGCTTGCTGGCGGCCTGCCCGATGGCCACGGCCTCGGAGCCTGAATTGCCGCCGCTGGCGCGGGCCGATGCGGGCGTGTGGCGGGTCGATCTCGACAGCGACGGCCACGAGGATCTCGTTGTCTCGCATGAGCGAGGTTTCGGCGTGTATCTGTTCGTGCCTCCGGAGCGGGCGAAGCCGCACCTCGGCTGGACGGCCGGCTGGACGCGCGTGATGCGCGAGGGGCAGCCTGACGACGAGGCCGCGCTGCCGCTCCTCACGGGTTCCGACGTCGCGTTCGCCGACGGCGTGATGCAGGCCGGCGGTGTGCGGATGACCTACGAGGAACTGCTCCGCGTGCCCGGGCCGAAGCCGCTGAGCGCGGGGAATTCCCTCGGCAGAATGCGACTGCCCGCGGGATTCACCGCGACGCTGGTGGCGGCCGAACCGCTGGTGATGGATCCGGTGTTCATCGACTGGGACGAACGCGGCCGGATGTGGGTGGCAGAGATGGGCGATTATCCGTTCGCCGAGGGAGAGTCCACGTCCGATGGCAAGGTGACCTGGCGGGATGGCGTGCCGGGCGAAGGCGCCGGCCAAGGGCTTCAGGCTGGACGCGTGCGGATCCTGGAAGACGCCGATGGCGACGGCCGTTACGAGAAGAGCACGCTTTTTCTCGACGGGCTCAAGCACGTCACCGGTCTGGCCTGCTGGAAGGGGGGCGTGTTCGTGGCCAGCGTGCCCGACATCTTTCACGCCCGGGACGACGACGGCGATGGTCGTTGCGATGGCCGCGATCCCTGGTTCACCGGCTTCAAGGCGGGCAATCCGCAGCACCTCGTCAACGGCTTTTGCTGGGGACTCGACGGCTGGCTGCACGGAGCCAATGGCGACAGCGGCGGCGACGTGGTCTGCGTCAAGACGGCCGCGAGAATCCCGCTTCGCGGCAACGACTTCCGCTTCGACCCACGCACCGGGGAATTTCGGCTCGAAGCCGGTACGACGCAGTGCGGCAAGTGGCGGGACGACTTCGGCAACTGGTTCGGCAACAACAACGCCACCCCGGGCTGGCACTACTGGCTGCCTGTGAGCCACCTCGAGAAGCATCCGGAACTCGTCGCCCGGTCTCTCCGCGCCGATCTCACCGCCGACCGCCGGGTCTTTCCCTTGGGCGAGACGGGGCGGCGGCTGAACCAACCGAATGCCGCCAACACCATCACATCGGGCTGCAATCCCATGCCCTACCGCGACACGGCATTCGGCATGGCCGGGGCGGGCTGCCTGTTCATCTGCGAGCCGGCCCATCACGTCGTGCTGCGGCAGGTGCTCGACTACTCCGGCACCACGATCACCTCGCGAAGACATCCGGACGACGTGGAACGCGAGTTCCTCGCCAGCGACGATCCGTGGTTTCGGCCGGTGATGGCCCGCACCGGTCCGGACGGTGCCCTCTACGTCGTCGACATGTACCGGCTCGTGTTGGAACACCCGGAATGGGTGCCGGCCGAGATGGCCCACC
Organism: Pirellulales bacterium; assembly: GCA_044337765.1. Classification (GTDB taxonomy): domain Bacteria; phylum Planctomycetota; class Planctomycetia; order Pirellulales; family UBA1268; genus CAMCQY01. The sequence goes on from JBIIMX010000065.1 coordinate 3,640, forward strand.
GCATGCAGCTGCGGGGCGGCGAGACCATGGGCCGCATCTGGCGGATCGCCCGGGAGGGCCAGCCGACGAAGGTCGCCGCGATCGACCTCGCATCGGACTCGGGCTGGGCACGCGATACGGCGCAGCGGCTCGCGTTCGAACGGGGACGAATGGATGACGAGGCCGCCGTGCGTTCGGCGACCGCTTCTCCGTCGCAAGCTGTGCGGGTGCAGGCACTCTTCACGCTGCGGGGCCTGGGCCTGATCTCGGCCGACGAACTCCCGATGCGGCTCCGACACGAATGGCCCCACGTCCGTGGTGCCGCCCTGGCGGCCGCCGGCGGCGATGAACTGATGCCGGCGGAAGCGACGCTGCTGCATGACCAGCAGCAGCCGACCGAGGCCGCAACTCCGCGCGGCCAGCAGGTGCCAGTGATCGAGTCGTTCGAGCCCGATCGGCAGAAGATCGTGGCCCGCTATCTGGCCGCCGCCACGTTGCCGGGCGATGCCGCCCGCGGTCGGGAGGCCCTGAAGAAGGGAGGTTGCATCGCCTGTCACCGGCACGGTGGCGCGGGCGCCGAAGTCGGCCCCGACCTGGCCACCGTCGGCGGCAAGCCGCCCGCGCAACTGATCGAGGCGATCTTCGACCCCAACCGCGCCGTCGAGCAGCGTTACAAGGTCACGACATTCGTGCTGGAAGACGGCACCGTGGTCAGCGGATTGGTCGTGGCCGATGCCCCCGGCAGCGTCACGATCCGCATGGCCGGTGGTGCGGAGCGGGTTCTCAAGCGAGACGAGATCGAAGAGTTGCAGCAACTCGCAACATCGATCATGCCGGTGGGCCTGGAAGCGGTGATCACGCCGCAGGATTGCGCCGATCTGCTCGCAGCGTTGCGGGAGCACGAGTTGCGGGAGCAGTAACGGACCTGCTTACCCCGCGGCCCGCTCCCGCCTTCCGGTTTCAGGATGCTTCCATGTGGTCTTTTGATGAACTGATCGTCGCTCCTGCCACCGTCACGGGCTCTGGTGCACGGGCCGTGTTGCGGTTCGCGGGCGAAGGGCTCGACCGCCTGCTCGAAAGTTTGTTCGTGCCCGTGGCAGGTGGCTTTCCACGGCGCGGTGAGCGGCCGCGGCTGGTCGCGGTCCGACTCGCGTTGAAAGCATTGACGACAGAGTGGGGCGAACTGCCGCTCGAAATCCTCCACTGGCCCGGGCCGCAGGGCCCCACGGGCGGCCCGCTCGCCGAGGTGCAGTTGCCCGTTTCGGCGCCGCTTGTCGATGCGGTGGTGGCGGCGGCGTGTCGCTCGGGCGCCAGGCTCGCGCGGGGCGGGGAATTCTCCCTGCGGTCGTTTCTGGCCGGGCGTCTCGATCTGCTGCAGGCCGAGGCGGTGCTGGCCGTGGTGGATGCGAAGACGCCGGCGGACCTCTCCGCGGCGCTTGATCGGATGGCGGGTGGCGCGGGACATGCGTTGCACTCCCTGCGGGAGACCCTGCTCGACCTCACGGCCGACATCGAGGCCACGATCGACTTTGCCGACGAACACACCCCCGACAGCGTGCCGGTTGCCGACGCCACCGCGTGGGCGTCGCTCGAGTCGCGGCTCTCGGCAGCCGGCGAGGCCCTCGACGCGGTCGCGGTCCGGCTTGCCAGCCGTGATGCCGGTGCGGCCGGCGATCTGCCCCGCGTGGTGCTCGTGGGGCCTCCCAACATTGGCAAGAGTAGCCTCTTCAACACGCTCGTGGGCCGGGATGCGGCACTCGTCGCCGATGAGGAGGGAACCACGCGGGATTGGATCGCTGTCCGACTCGATGCCGATCCGACCGAACCCGCCTGTCTGCTCGTCGACGTGGCTGGTGTGGTCGGCACGGCTGGTGTGGTCGGCGTCGTCGATGACGATGGACATAGAGACCGAGACGAAGCTGGAACTGCCACGGCTCAGGACTGGATCCAATGGGCGGCATCTGAGCGTGCCCGGGCGGAGATTGCCCGGGCCGACGTGGTTGTTGCCTGTGTCGATGCGACGGTCGCGGCCGCAACGGCCTTCCCCATGTTGCCCGAGGCATTTCCCTCCGCCGCACCGCGGATCGACGTCCTCACGCGGTGCGACCTGGCCTCGCCGTCACTGCATCCCGAATCCGACTCGACCTGTGTCACCAGCAGCCGCTCGGGTGCGGGCATCGCCGCGCTCAAGGCAGCGATACTCGAAGCCGTGGCCGATCTGCCGGCCGCCAGGTCGCCGGCCACGCTGCGGATGCAGATCGGGGTGGCGGCTGCCCGGGATGCGGTCGGGGCGGCGTGCGCGGCAGTTGGGACACGCAGCGGCGGAATGCGGGACGAGGCGGTCGTGGCCGGTCTGCTCCATCAGGCGGTGGCCTCGCTCGGCGAGGTGACGGGTGTCGAGATCGGCACCGATCTCATCGATCGGATATTCTCCCGGCACTGCATCGGCAAGTGAACCGATGGCGACGTTTCCAGTGAGGCCGGCACAGGCCTCATTCTTTGCGGCTCAGGCCGTGCGGAGAGGCCCACAGAATGCCCGACATGCCGGATCATCTGCACGACCTGCTCGCGTCGCTCTCTGCCGGTACTCGGCGGCATGCGGCCCGCGATGCCTCGGCCCGCGCGAGGCTCGCGCTTGCCTGTGCCGGGCGTGTGGCCGACGCGACCGATGAATGGGCACGCACGGCCGTGGCCATGAAACAGGGTGGGGCCGCGTCCCTGGCCGAAGAACTCGCTACCGGACCACTCGGCACCCTGCGACTGCTCCTGCTCACGGCACGCGCGCAAAAGGAGATCGCGATCGGGGGGCTGCCGAGGGTCGGCCGGCCGCCGCGGATCTCGCATGTGACGACCGGAGGCCAGCCGAGAACCGTCGATTCAGCCTCGATGATCGAAGTCGACGTCCTGCCCGAGGCCGCACTCTTCGATCCGGTGATCTTCCGCGGCCACCGGGCCACCGTGCGGTGCGCGAACCCGGGGGGCCTCGACGCCTTCGGCCGCAGTTGGCGGCAGGAGGTAGGGGAGCGGCCGCGGTCGGGGGGCGTGGCGGTCGTGCTCGGAGCTGGCAACGTGACCGGCCTCGCCGCCGCTGACGTGATCTGCCAGATCTTCGAACACGGACGTGCCGTCCTGCTCAAACTGCATCCGCTCCATGCGACGCTCGAATCCGTGCTCGTTGCCGCGCTGGCTCCGCTCATCGAGGCGGGGCTGCTGGCGATCGTCACCGGCGGCCCGGAGGTCGCGCAGGCAGCCGTCGCCGCGCCGCTCGTCACGCACGTGCACCTCACGGGTGGGCAGGCGGCCTTCGACGCGATCGTATGGGGCGGCCGCGATCCGCATGCGGCCGGTGCCGTGCCGCTGCTGGCGAAGCCGATCACGTGCGAACTGGGGAACGTCACGCCGTGGATCATCGTGCCGGGCCGCTACTCATCGGCCCAACTTGCCTGCCAGGCCGATACCGTGGCGGCGTCGATCGTCAACAACACCTCCTTCAACTGCATCGCCACGAAGCTCGTCGTCACCTGCCGGTCCTGGCGTCAGCGGGAGGAATTTCTCGCGCTTGTCGGCCGGCGGCTCGCGAGCCTGCCCGCCCGCCCGGCATGGTATTCCGGCAGTTCGAACGCCTGGGAGTCGATCGTCGGTCGGCCGGCCCCGGCCGATGGCACACTGCCGTGGGTGTTTCGCACCGGGCTCGAACTGAAGCCTGATCTGGCCCTGGACGAGGGGCAGGATCGGGCCTGGGTCGCGCGGGAATGGTTCGTGCCCGTCGCCGCCGAGACGGCGATCGACGCCGACGACATCGAGGCGTTTTGCACGCAGGCTGGCCGCCTGGTGCACGGCCTGCCAGGTTCGTTGGCGGCGAGCGTGACGCTGCCGGCCACACTCCCCGCACGCGATCGACAGCGTGCGGAACTGCTGGTCGAGCATCTCGCCTACGGAGTCGTGGGCGTCAACGGCTGGTCGGCCGTGGCCTACGCGTTCGGGAACGTGCCGTGGGGCGGGTTTCCCGGCGCCACACTCGCCAGGCCCGTGAGCGGGATCGGCCGCGTCCACGATCCTCTCCTGTTGCCGCTGGTGCACAACACGATCGTGCGGATGCCGCTGGTGGTGTGGCCGACGCCGCCGTGGTTTCCCTGGCACTCAGGCGGTGCGACGCTCGCCCGTGGCCTGATCACCCTGTACGCTTCGATCGCCCGCGGCGGGCTGGGCCTCGGGCCGCTGACGCGGATGCTGCCGGAGGTGCTCCGGTCGGCGATCCGCCCGCCGGCTCGTCCGTGAATTTCTCCGCCTGCCCGGTGAGTTCGTAGAGAAACCGGCTCGGGCGGCATGGCTTGCTCTTGCCCCACTTCATTCGCGTGAGACAGAGGGAGAGGGCGATCCGCTTCTTCGCACGCGTGACGCCCACGTAGCAGAGCCGCCGCTCCTCGTCGATCGCCTGAAGGCCGTCGTTGAGCGAGCGGTGGTGCGGCAGCAGCCCTTCCTCCATCCCCACCATCCAGACGCAGTCGAACTCGAGGCCCTTGGCCGCATGGAGCGTCATCAGGCGGAGGATGTTCCCCTTTGGCTTGTCGGATCGGAACCGCTCCGCCTCCGTGACGTCGAGCACGAGGTCGTCGAGAAAACCCCGGATCATTCCCGCACAATCGGGACGTCGATCGGCCCGCTGCTGCAGGTACGACCGTTCGTGGTCGGCCAACGCGTTGACCATCTGTTCCACGCAGTCCCACCGTGCCTCCTGTTCGGCGGGATCGTCCTCGTACTCCTTTTGGAGAAAGCCGCGGTAGCCGATCAGTTCCAGCAGCGTCCGCAGCGTTTCGCCGGCCCCCCGCGTCGCCGCGCCTTCCCGCAGTGCGACCACTCGCTCGAGCGCCATCACGCCGGCCGTGGCGGCGGTGGAGAGCCGGTGGGCGTCGCGGGCGGCGAGCAGCTCCCTCCAGAGGCTGTGACCCGCGGCGGTGCCCGCACTTCGCGCGGCCTGGATCGTCGTTCCTGACAGGCCGCGTGGCGGCACGTTCGCGATGCGCGACAGGGCGAGGTCGTCCTCGGGATCGATGAGCACCCTCAACAGCGCCATCACGTCCTTCACCTCGCGACGGTCGAAGAAGGAACGGCTGCCGATGAGCTCGTAGGGAATGCTCCGGCGACGGAGTTCCTGTTCGAAGACGCGGGTCTGTTCGCCGGTGCGGAAGAGGATCACGGCCTCGGCCGGTGCGACCGATCCTTCTTTCAGCCGCGCCTCGAGGTCGCTCACCACGCGGCGTGCCTCGTCGATCTCATCCTGCGCCTGCACGATGGCCGGCGGCGGCCCGGATGCCGCCTTGGAAATCAGCGTCTTGCCATGCCGGCGCGAGTTGCGGGCGATCAGCGTGTTGGCGGCGTGGATGATCTCGGGCGTGGAACGGTAGTTCTCCTCGAGCCGCACGACGGTGGCGTTGGGCCAGCGGCGGGGGAATTCGAGGATGTGCGAGATCTCGGCGCCACGCCAGGCGTAGATCGACTGGTCGTCGTCGCCCACCACGCAGAGGCTGCGGTGATCGCGGGCCAGTGCCGCCACGATCCGCTCCTGGATGCCGCTGGTGTCCTGGTATTCGTCGACGAGCAGATGGTCGAACCGGGCGGCCTCCGCCTGGCGGGCATCCTCGTGCTCCGCGAAGAGGTCGTCGACGACGAGCAGCAGGTCGTCGAAGTCGACGGCGCCAGACGTGCGCAGGGCCTGCTGGTAGCGACGGTATCCGGCGGCAGCCAGCTCCCAAGAGTCACCGGCATCGGAAGGAAGTGCCGCAAATGCGCCGTCGGGCCGCACGGCAGCACTTTTCCAGCGGCTGATGCGGTCGAGCAGGTCGCCGGGGCGGAGCGTGGCCTCGGGCACCTTCAGCTCCTTGAGCACCTTCCGGGCGGCAGTCTCCTGCTCGCCGCGGTCGATGATGGCGAACCGGCCGGGGAGGCCCACCCGTGCGGCATGCCGCCTGAGAATCCGCACGCAAAGCGAGTGGATCGTGGAGATCTCGGGCTTCTCGTCGCTGTTGGTCTTGAGGAGTTTGCTGGCCCGGGCGAGCATCTCTTTCGCCGCCTTGTTCGTGAACGTCACGGCCAGGATCCGCGAGGGACGCGTGCCTCGCCAGACGAGGTGGGCGATCCGTGCAATGACGACGCGGGTCTTGCCTGTGCCGGCTCCGGCCAGCACGAGGAGAGGTCCGACGGGCGCCCAGACAGCCTGCGTCTGCGCCGGATTGAGGCCCGTCGAAGGCTTTTGGGGAGCGGATGGCCTGTCGGATGGTCTGTCGGCGGGATTCATGGGACGCGGAATCTACCACACGCGTCACAGTCCGGCTTGACGCTCTAGGCCCGGAAGTCTCTATTTCTCGCCACGGCCGTCCGCCGCTTCCCCAGGTTGGGAGCCGTCCACCGCCGCAGCCAGGAGCACGCCGTGAAAAAATCATCGCACAACCGTCGCAGACGACCCGGCACGGCCCCTGAGTCAGCGGGCCGCTCTCGGCCGGACGCCGACGAGTCGCGTCCGCTCGATGCCGACCGTGTCGATCTGGCGCTGGCGGAAGAGGAACTTGGTGACAACGATCTTGCCGATGCGACCATGGCGGTCATCGATCGCGTCCGTCCCTACTTCAGCACGATTCTCGTCGGTCTGGCCGCAGCCTTGGCCGCATTGGTGGCCTTTGGCGTGGTGCAGTCGCAGGCCGAGGCCACTCGCAAGCAGAGCTGGGATGCCTGCCTGGCGGCGATTTCCGCAGGGGACGCCGACTCCTTCAACGAGGTGATCCGTCGCTACCCCGGCAGCGACGCCGCCCGCTGGGCCGAACTGCTGATTGCCGATGCGGCTGCCTCCGAGGGCACACAGCTCTTGTTTGTCGATCGGCAGCGGGCTGAGGGACGCCTACAGGCTGCCATCGAAGCCTACTCGTCGCTGATGGCGGGCAGGCCGCAGGGCTTGCTCGGAGAGCGAATCGTCTTTGGACTGGCAAAAGCCCGGGAAAGCCTCGGACAACTCGCCGACGCCCGCCGCGGCTACGAGGCGGTAGCGGCCGAATTCCCGGCTGACGCGCTCGCCCAGATCGCATCCGCCCGGGCCGCCGAACTCGGTCGCGAGTCGACTCGGCAGTGGTACGATTGGTTTGGAGCCCAAAAGATCGCGCCCCCAGCCAGTGCCACGAATGCCAACACCGCCAGCCCCCCAGCAGCCGCCGAGCCCCCACCAGCCAGCCCCCCACCAGCAGCCGAGCCAGCCGCAGCCGCTGCCGGGAATTAGCGACGAGACAGGCTTCGATGCCGACGGGGAGCCTGAAGAAGAGGGGCTTCTGCCGCCGGCCTCGGCCGCGGTTTTGCCCGCGACCGGTCTGGCCGGTTTCGCCCCCGGCTCGGAAATCGTGATGACTGCCGATGCGACCGCATCGGGTCTGCGGCTCGACGTCTTTCTCGCCCGCGCGTTTCCGGAGCAGAGCCGATCGTTTCTCGCTCGTTCGATCGACAAGGGGGCGGTTCGCGTGGACGGTGTCGTGGCGCGGGCGTCGCTCAAGCTTCGGTCCGGATCGGTCGTCTGCATGACGGTGCCGGAGCCGCCGCGGGCCGGCCCGGCAGCGGAGGAGATTCCGCTGGAGTTCGTGCACCTCGACGACTGGATCGCTGTCGTGAACAAGCCGGCCGGAATGGTCGTGCATCCTGCCAAGGGCAACTGGAAGGGTACGCTCGCCGGTGCGCTCAAGTGGCACCTCGAACGCGCCGATACCGTGGGGCTCTCGACCGTCGGCGGACCGACGCGACCGGGGATCGTTCATCGGCTCGACCGCGATACCAGCGGAGTGATCGTGGTGGCGCGTACCGAGGAGGCCCACCATGCGGTCGCGAAGCAGTTCGAACGTCGCACCGTCACAAAGACCTATCTGGCGATCACGCAGGGACAGCCACAGTTCGACAGCGATGAGATCAACCTGCCGATCGGCATCCATCCCTACCAGCGGGAGAAGATGGCGGTCCGCCGCGACCACTCGACCAGCCGCGACGCTGTGACGCGGTACGAGGTGCTCGAGCGTTTTCGCGGTGCGGCGCTCGTGAGGGTCACACCCAAGACCGGACGGACCCACCAAATCCGTGTGCACCTCGCGGCGATCGGCTGCCCGGTGCTCTGCGACGGGCTCTACAGCGGCCGCACCCGCATCGAGCCGGCCTTCTTCGGGCTTTCAGGCGGCGTCGCGGAGGCAGGTGAGCCGCTCATCGAGCGGCAGGCTCTGCACGCTGCCAGCCTCGCCGTGGATCATCCCGTGACGCGGGCACGGCTCGAGTTCTCAGCACCCCTGCCGTCTGACATGCAGCGCGTGCTCGACGCATTGCGGATGGGCCGGTAGCTTCGCGCCGATACCGGCTCGCCCGACCCCGTGGCCACAAGTTTTCAACTTGTGTTGAAGCAAGGACACGGCAAGTTAGGAAACTCGCCGCCACGGAAGCACGGATACGGCACGCTTAGGAAACTCGCCGCCACGGAGGGCTCTGCCGAAGCGTCCGACCCCGTGGCCACAAGTTTTCAACTTGTGTTGAAGCAAGGACACGGCAAGTTAGGAAAATCGCCGCCACGGAAGCACGGATACGGCACGCTTAGGAAACTCGCCGCCACGGAAGGCTCTGCCGAAGCGTCC
>JBIIMX010000457.1:0-3188 GCA_044337765.1 Pirellulales bacterium
TGATACCGCTTAGGATACGTGCAGGGGGCCGAATGGGTGCGGGTGCCGTAGGGGGAGTTGCGCGGTTCCCATCATCGCCGATAAGGAAACCGGGCAGGCTGCGTTCGTCCGTAAGGCTTGCACGGCTACCGGTCCAGGCGGCACAATGGGACTTCCGCGTTCGCACCCGACCTTACTTCTGGGGAGAGCTTGTAACATGGCCACCGCCACAGCCGCCGCACCGTCCACCGATCTGTTGCCGGAAGTCAAGAAGTTCCTCGCCACCGCGCCGCTGAAGGGCGTTGTTGGCGGCAAGGACGTGGCCGGATCGGGTGGCCAGACCATGGCCACGCTCGACCCGGGCACGGGCGCGGCCATCGCCGAGTTCTGCGTGCTTTCGCCCGCCGATGTCGACAAGGCGATTCATGCCGCGGCCCACGCATTCAAGACGTCGGGCTGGGCCACGATGGCTCCCAACGAGCGGGGCGTGCACCTGCAGCGGCTCGCCGATGCGGTGGAGAAGCACAAGCCGATCATCGCCCAGATCGAATCGCTCGATGCCGGCAAAATTCTCGGCCAGGCAGCAGGCGACGTGCAGAACTTCGTCGACACGCTCCGTTACTTCACCAACATGTCGCAGCACGTGCAGCGGCGGAATGTGCTCGCCGTCGCCGGCCATGAGGCGTGGACGGTTCGCCATCCGTGGGGCCCCTGCGGCTTCATCTTCCCCTGGAATTTTCCCTTCCTGTTGATCGGCTGGGGCATTTCCCCGGCGCTGGCCGCCGGCAACACGGTCGTGATCAAACCGGCCGAAGACACGCCGATGTCGGCGATCTACCTGGCGCGACTGGCTCGCGAGATAGGACTGCCGGATGGTGTGATCAACGTGATTCCCGGCACGGGCGCAGTGACCGGCGCGGCGCTCTCGGCCCACCCTGGCATCAAGCGGATGAGCTTCACGGGGTCGCCCGAAGTGGGCCGGCTCGTGGGCGAGGCCTGCGGCCGGAACCTGGTGCCGGCGAAACTGGAACTTGGCGGCAAGGGGGCTGCAGTGGTGTTTGACGACGTCGACGTCGTCGCCACGGCCGAGAAGCTCGTCGGTGCCATCACGTTCAACGCGGGCCAGGTCTGTTGCGATGCCACCCGCTGGCTCATTCACAAGTCGATCTACGACCAGTTCGTCGACGAGTGCCGGTCGCGGATGCAGAAGGTGAAGGTCGGCTATCAGCTCGCCGGGCAGTCGCAGATGGGGCCGGTGGTCAACGCGAAGCAGCGGCAGCGGGTGCTCTCCTACCTCGAGAAGGGCGCACAGGAAGGCGCCGAGGCGATCGTGGCAGGTGGGCCTGCCGAGGTCTCGGGGCATCAGGGTTTTTATGTGAAGCCGGCGTTGCTCGCGGGCAAGCTCGACAACATCGCCGCCCGCGAGGAGATCTTTGGACCGGTGGCCTATCTCGCCAAGTTCTCCGACGAGGGTGAGGCCGTTTCCATGGCCAATGACACGGACTACGGCCTGGCCAACAGTGTCTGGACGAGCGATCTCGGCCGGGCCGCCCGCGTGGCCGAGACGATGGTCGCCGGCAACAGTTGGATCAACGCCCACAATGTCTTCCCGCATGGCGTGCCGTACGGCGGCGTGAACAAGAGCGGCACGGGCGGCGGCGTGAACTCGATCGAGACGCTTTTTGACTACTGGCGGGGCCAGTCGGTCGTGCGGCCGCTGTGACCGTCGCCGCCGACACGATCATCGTCGGTGCCGGCCTGGCGGGCCTGGCCTGTGCCCGCGAGCTCGTGCGGGCCGGGCGGCAGGTGCTTGTGCTGGAGGCTGCAGACCGCGTTGGCGGCCGCGTGGCGACCGATACGGTCGATGGCTTTCGTATCGACCGCGGCTTCCAGGTCTATCTCGACGCCTATCCTGAGGGCCGGCGGCAGCTCGATCTGGCGGCGCTTGGCCTTGGCTGCTTCGAGCCCGGCGCTCTCGTGGCCCAGGGTGGCCGGCTGCGGGGCGTGAGCGATCCGTGGCGGCGGCCGTTGACGGCGGTCGGGTCGATTCTGTCCGGCAGCGTCGGTATTGCCGATGGCCTGCGGACGGCCCGCTTGCGGGGTGATTGTGTGCGGGCGGTTCGCGATGCCAACGCCGATGCAAATCGTCCCAGCCCGGTTGCCGAACGGTCGACACGCGAGGAGCTCATCGCCCGCGGCTTCTCGGAGGCGTTCATTCGCCGGTTTTTCGAGCCCTTCTTCGGCGGCGTCTTTCTGGAGCGATCGCTCGACACGTCGGCGGCCGTGTTCCAGTTCACGTTCGCGATGTTCGCGCTTGGCCGGGCCTGCCTGCCGCGCGGCGGCATGGAGGCGATTCCGAGGCAGCTGGCCGCCGGCCTGCCGGCAGGAGCGGTCCGGCTCGATGCGGCCGTGAAGCGGGTGCAGGCAGGACGCGTGGTGCTGGCCGACGGCCGCGAGCTTGATGCCGAAACGATCGTGCTCGCCACGGAAGGCCCGGCCGCGTCGGCACTCCTTTCGGAGGGACAGCGGTGGGCAGGCGGGGCCTCGCGCGGCTGGAAATCGACGCGGATGGTGGCGTTTGCCGCGAGTCGGTCGCCGCTCCCGAGTCGCACGCTCGTCGTCAGCGCGGAGGAAGCCGGCCCGATAGACAATGTCACCGTGCCCTCCGACGTGGCCGAGGGCTATGCGCCGCCGGGAGCGGCGGTGGTCTATGTTTCCATTCGGCAGGACTGGCAGGGGGAGGACCGCGACCTGCACGACGCCGTCCGGCGGCAGGCGGCGGGCTGGTTCGGCCAGACAACCCATGCCTGGCGTCATTTGAAGACGGTTCGCGTCGATCATGCGTTGCCAGACGAATCTCCCGCCGCCAGGCGGAGCCGGTTGCCCGCGGCGCGGGTGGCGGACGGCCTTTTCGTCTGCGGCGACCATTGCACGACGGCCTCGATCAACGGGGCGCTTTTGAGCGGACGGATCTGTGCCGAAGCGGTCCTGGCACTGGGCTGAAAACGGTCCCGTGCCGTATGCTCGGGAGCATGAATGAAGTCATCGGCGCGGCGCTTATTTTTCTCGGATTGCTGCTGGTCGCCGCCGGCCTTGTCTGGCTTGTGGGCCGTGGCCTGGCGGTGATTGTGCGGCGCAGAGCGATGCGGCAGCTCCTCCAGCCGCTGCTGCTGGTCACGGCGGGGCTTGTCATCGGAGCGGTGCCGTTC
>JBIIMX010000458.1:0-3184 GCA_044337765.1 Pirellulales bacterium
CGTTCGTGCCCAAGAGCCTGGCACCACCGCCACCGCTTCGGCTTCCGCCACGCCTGCCGCAGCCTTTCGGCCGGCCGTTGCCGGCCCTCGGCCGGTGTCCGATCATCCACTCGCGTGGGTTTTGAAATTCGCGCACGAAGAGCGGGCCTACCTGCAGCAGACCGTGCGCGACTTTACCTGCCGTGTGACCAAGCGTGAGCGGATCGAAGGCGAATTGCAGGATTATTACTACATCGACATGCGCATCCGAGAGCAAGCCTACGCGGGCGCGGAGGTGATGCAGCCACTCAGTGTGCTGCTCGAGTTCCTCGGACCCTCCCATATCGAAGGGCGAAGAGCCCTGTTTGTCGCCGGCCAAAACGACAATAAACTTCTGGTTCGCAAGGGCGGAAGACGCTTTGGCTATGTCGTGATGGATATCGATCCGTTTGGCCCCAGCGTCAAGCGGGAGAGCCTCATGCCGATCACTGAAATCGGGTTCTCACATCTGCTCGACCGGACCATCCGCACCTTAGAGCAGGATGTCGCGGCCGATCCAACCGGCAACAACACGATCGTTGAGCACATCAAAACCGCGGTGATCGACGGTCGCCCCTGCCAGATGCTGCGGATCACGCACCCCCTTCGTCGCGACGGGCTGCAGTTCTACAGCGCCAGCATGTCGATCGATTCCGAACTGCACGTGCCGGTGCGTTTTGACGTGTACGACTGGCCTGAAACGCCCGGCCAGCCCGCGCCCCTCACGGCGGAATTCACCTACACGAACGTAAAGCTCAACCCAAACCTCAGCGACGCGACTTTTGCGCCTGCGATTCTTCGTGGCCCGTGATCGCAGCCCGGACGATCTTGGGTGTTTGGCCAGACTCTTGAAACCGTTCTTGAAACTGTTCTTGGAACTGATCCTGGAATTGTCCTTAGAACCGCTTCTGGAGCGCGGCCCGCTCCGCCATCGCGAAAACGCTCCGCGGTGGTACGCAGCCAGCGGCCCCCGATCCAACAGTGGAGCAGTCCGATTATGACGGTGGAGCAGGATGCGCGGGCATCTCATGCCTGAAAGACCAGCGGGAACAGGTGCTGGAGATTGCCGCGACGATCGCCGCAACTAGTGTCGGCTTTTGCACAGCCGCAAGCTCGTCGCCGATCTGCAATACGCATGTTGGGCGAGAAGCCCGTGCCGTGCACGTGTTTCTCGACCACATCCTTTCCTGGAGTCTCTCATGCTTCGCAAACGTGTTTCGGTTTTCTGCCTGGTCGCGGTCTTTTTGGTCGGGTCGTCCATGAGCCATGCCCACGCGGCGAATGGCCTGCTCGCTCGCCTCAACAAGCCGATCATTCCCGGAATGGCTCCCCTCCCGGGACTGCCCACTGCAAGCCCGCTCGGCCTGATCGCTCCCCGACTGAGCAATGCGGCCCTTGTTTTCCAGAAGGGCGGCCTTCGCACGCCCGCTGGACGACTCAGCGGCATCGGCGTTCTTTCACCGCGAGTGAGCCCCGTTGCCGCTCTCATCAGCACGCCGCCGAAGACGAGGCAGGCAACGCTGATGTACGGGCTCACCATTCTGTCGCCCCGTGCGGCCGTTCTTGTGAGCATGCTGCAGGGCGCTCGCGGCATGGCTGCCGGAGTGCGGTAATGTGTCTCGGCGGGCGGTCGATCTCTGACTGCTCGGGGATGCGACTGGGCGGAGCGGCTGAGGATGATTCCTGAGCCCTCCGCCCAGTCCATTCCGTGCTGACGTTTTCCATCGCGACCGACCCGCTTGCGGCGATTCATGCAGCGGGTGAAGGCCGTCGCCCGGCCACGAGACAGCGGCGATCACGAGAGGGAACAGCCGGGGCTGGCCGGGCCGGCAAGGCCATCGCCTCTCGGCCCCACGCGGGCCGGTGGTGAATTTCGTGTTGTCGAAGGTGTCATGTCGTTTTCAATCGCGAAACGGGCAATCTGCAAAACGGCGACGCGGGGCGGTCAAAATTGGTGGCGTTGGGAGGTATCGATCTCCCCTGAGTCCGTGGGCTGTCGCGTTCGCCGAAGGGCTGCGATCGGGGCGTTTTGTCCGAAAGTGCCATAGTCTTCCTTCCGTCACGTCGGGAATCATGCGAGAAGTTTGACACTGCACTCGAGCACTCGTTGGAAGCGGTCGGGAAGCACGGAGTTCAGTCGCTCATCGCGAATGCCCTCATGGCTGACTCCTCATGGCTGACTCCTCATGGCTGACAATGCCGCATCGACGACACGAGCCGTATTCGTGCCGGCGCGATCGGGAGCAGACTGGGTCCTTAGAAGAGACATAGGAGGCAGAGCAATGCGTGCGGCGATGACTTGCTGGATGATGCGATCGAGGACCCCGTGGATGGTGTGCGGACTGCTGGCCGTTCTGGCGACCGTGGCTGAGGCCGGGCCGCCGGCGCGGAGTGCCAATCCGGGCAACGTGGCAATTTTCCCCGCCCGGGGACAGTCGCCCGACCAGCAGCGGCAGGACGAGTCGGCTGCCTACGATTGGGCCACACAGCAGACCGGCTGGGATCCATATCAAGCGCAGGCGATCCTCGGGCAACAGGAGCAGGCCGCTTCTACAGCCGCAGACGCCGCCCGAGGCGGTGCCATCAAGGGCGGGGCGGGTGGCGCGGCCCTAGGAGCGGTGGTGGGCGCGATCGCCGGCGATGCGGGCAAGGGAGCGGCGATCGGCGCGTCGACTTTGGGGCTGACCGGGGGCATGCGTTCGAGGCGGGCCATAAAGTCGGCCGGCGGCAATGCCTCGGCGGCCATGGGTGCCTACCAGCAGCAGTTCGCCGTTTGGAACCGCAACTTCATGGCCGCGCTCGAGGCCAAGGGTTACACCGTGCGGTGATTGACCCCAGAACGAGCGACTGGAACAGACTCACACATTTACTTGAGGGAGCTTTCGACATGACGATGCGTTCTTTGATGATGGTGATGTTGGTCGTGGCGGGCGGCCTCTCCTGCTGCGAGCCGGTGTTGGCAGGCCAGACCTGGCTCTGCTCCGTGGCCTCCGCGGTGTCGGTAGACGAAGACGGCACCGTGGGCCCCCCCGACACGGGTGAAAAGGAGCGGCCCACGTTCTTCCGTGTCGACGCCGACAAGAAGGAACTCACGCTCTTGGCACCGGCCTCCCGCCGCGGCGAAGTGACCAAACTCGAACGCGTGCAGGAAGTCGAAGGCCACAGG
>JBIIMX010000459.1:0-3181 GCA_044337765.1 Pirellulales bacterium
AGTAGACGAGCAGCGCGTCGTCGATCTGCTTCATGACTAGCGGCTGGTCGGCCGTGAAGGGATCGCGGGATGCAGGCGGCACGAGCTGGGCCGCCAGTTCGTCAAACGTCTCTGGCACCGCGCCCGTCTCGAGCCGCTGCTTCGTGGCGGCCACGAGGGCGGTGGCGGCACGGTGCCGGGCGAGCGCTTGAGCGTGTGTGCGGAAGACGCCCCCCAGCGCCGGCACGATCAGCGACGACATCATGCCCGGGCTCCGGTTCCGAAGCTCCGCTTCCATGGCGTCGGTCTTCTTCTTCACCTCTGGATACGGCTCCGATCCGGCAGCCAGTTGCTGGTACTTCCGCATGATCGACCGGTAGCCCGCCAGGTCGGCCTCGAGGAAGAAGACGCGGTAGAGGAGCGTCAGCGGCAGGATGCGGGAGAGAAACGGCTGCCGTGGCTGATTCGCGAATATCTCGAGGGCATTCGTCACGCCGAACCGACTGTCCGTCATGTCTGCAAACGTCGAGAGCCCGAAGGCCTCCTCGCCGTAGTAATGGCTCGCCATAGCCGGCGGGGTCGTGACGAGATCGCGGATGTCGGATGAGTCGAGTGCGGCGAGGTCGCTTTTTCTGAGCGTCGGTAGCACCTTCGCGAACGTCTCGAGGGCCATTGCATCGATCGCCAGACCGACCAGGTTCGAGATCAGGAGCGGTTCGCTGGCGGAATGCCGACCGATCCGCTGGATACGTGCCACATCGTCAAGGGCGTCAGCGGCGTTGCCGTCGGCCGCCTCACGACGGGCGTCCAGCACGAGCAGGCGGGCCACGGCCCGCAGGGACTGGAGCTCCGGCAGCAGCATATCGATGGACGGTCGCGTCCAGTCCCGCTGGAACCGGCAGGTGTCGCGATCGGCGGCGCGGCGGATCAGGTCGAGCGTGGCGACATGTCTGGCGAGTGTTTCCGTCACGGCCGGATTGGCAACGTCGATCGTCGTCGCCGTGGTGAGCGGTGAGTTCTCCTCCTTGAGCGTGGGATCGGCGTCGAGTGCCGCGAAGGCCTGCTGGTAGAGCGGGGCGGCGTTCTGCGAGTCAGGCACGACTGGCGGGATGTGAGCCTGCATCAGCTGCCCCGCCTCCAGCCGCAGGTAGGGTGCCTGCGC
Source organism: Pirellulales bacterium (assembly GCA_044337765.1). Taxonomy (GTDB): domain Bacteria; phylum Planctomycetota; class Planctomycetia; order Pirellulales; family UBA1268; genus CAMCQY01. The sequence continues at coordinate 1,142 of JBIIMX010000459.1, forward strand.
TGCCACGGCGTTGTCGATGAAGAGGAGCGTGCCAAACGACACCGCTTTGGCGATCACGAAGGCCGCCGCCAGGCCGACGACCGGCCAGCGGGCGGCCAACGGTACCGGGTCTGCCTCAGCACGCAGCGGCTTCGCGTTTGCCCGGGCAAGCCCCGCCCAAACGATCCAGATGCCGCCGATGAGTGCCGACAGAAACGTGGCGAGCGTGGGGCCGAACCAGTTGGTTGGCATGGGCTTCCAGAAGGCGAGAAATGCCGTGAACGCTACGAACGGCAGAAGTGCAGCGACGGGCGCGCTCCAGGCCACCGTCTCAAGGAGTCTTCGCAGCCAGGGCCGCTGCGTCCGCGCCGCGGCCGCCGTCCAAGCGGCCGACCAGAGCAGACAGGATGCGACGACGAACACGAAGAAAAGAAAATGGCCCATCAGAGATCTCCCTGCAGGAACGAGCGTGCATCGAGCACATGGAATGTATCGCGGTGACGCGGGATGGCAGTGTCGTGGGGCAGGCCGCCGGCCAGCTGCACGGTGGACGGGGGCATGACGTCGAGCGTGATGCCAGCCGCCTCGGCCCGCTGGGCGAACGAGAGCAGCGGCCGCTCGGTCGTGCTGCCGATGCGGCGCGAGGCAGCTTCACTCGACAGGGTCGCGACGATCAGCAACAAGAGCACCGTCGCCATTAAAAAAGTGACAGGCACCAATTTGGCGTCAAATGTGGTGACGGTCACCTTTTTCGGGAGCACGCTGTCGACGGCGGCGAGCACCCGTGACCGCAGGGCAGGAGATGGTGTGTGCCGCGTGCGATCGTGGAGCATCTTCTCGACGGCTGACGTTTCGCGGTCGAATCGCTCGTTCATCGGGCGGCCTCCGGGCTGTTGACCGTGGTACGGATCTTTTCAATCGCATACCGGTAGCGGCTGGCGGCGGTGTTGATGCTCGTGCCAATGACGGCTGCGATCTCCGCGAAGGTGAGACCACCGTCGATCTTCAGGGCGATCACCTCCCGTTGGGCCGGCGGCAATCCTGCCACGGCTGCGGTCACTGCATCGTCGGGCAGTTCCGCCGGCTGCGTGGTGAACCCGCCCGCCTCGGCACGCTGCCTCCCGACCGCATCGATCACCCGCCGGTCCACGTCCCGTCGCCGCCGCCGTCGGCTGACCGCATGCCGGAGCATCGTGAAGATGTAGGCGTCGAGGTCGGTGATCCGGGCGAGCTGGTCGCGACAGCGGGCCAGCTCCACGAACACGTCATGCACGGTGTCCTCGGCGTCTGGCAGGGAATCGGTCATGGTGCGGGCGGTGTTGAAGAGACGGACGGCGAGCCGGTCATAGAGCGCCGCGAAGGCCTCCGGATCACCGGCAGCCAGCTGTTGACTGATCGTTGTGGGCGTTTTGGCCACCCGTCTCTCTCCGCCGGTCTGTGCCGCCTACCCCCAAGGAGCCGCGAGACGGGCTTTTTTGTCTGCTGTGGGAAGATATCGCTCCCACGGCCGGAATCGCCTATTCTGCTAGGACACCGAATCTCCATTGTGCCCTCGAAAACAGCCGCAGGAAACCATGTCAGACGAGACGCCCACCACAGCCGCCCCCGCTGCCAAGCCCACTGCCGTGGAGCTGGTCAAAACAGCCAGCAACTATCTGGCCGGCGACATTGCCAAGGAACTCGTCGACGGGGCGCCGGGATTCGGCAAGCCGAGTATCCAGCTGCTCAAGAACCACGGCACCTACCAGCAAGACGACCGTGAGCAGCGAAAGGCCAAGGAGGGGGCCAAGAGCACTCGCGAGATCTCGTTCATGATCCGGACGTGCGTGCCGGGCGGCAAGCTGACAGCCGACCAGTTGCTCGCGGCGATCGATCTCGGCGACGAGGTGGGCAACGGCACGATCCGCCTCACCACGCGGCAGTCGATTCAGCACCACGGGGTCGTGAAGGGCGACCTGAAGCCGTTCATGCAGCGGGTCCACGACATCCAGATGACCACGCTCGCGGCCTGTGGCGACGTGGAGCGAAACATCATGTGCTGCCCTGCTCCCATCCACAACA
>JBIIMX010000460.1:0-3179 GCA_044337765.1 Pirellulales bacterium
CTCACGGGCGGCCAGTTGGAGCCGCTCGCGGTAGCTGACAAAAGTGCTCGCGAAGACGCCGAGGGAGTTCTGCGGCAGCAACCGGATACCAGCCTTTGGGTAGGCAGCGTGACTGTCCGCCATGATCCCGAGGCTTCCGAACGCACGGCGGCCACGGCACGGTAGGTGGGGTTCTTCGTGTCGACGATCAGCTTCGTGGCCGGGAGGAGTTCCCGGTCGGCATGGAACGCCCGGGCCGCGCGCTCTTTGCTACCGCTCCCGAGATCGCTCGGTCGCTCGGAGCAGCGCTGCAACTAGGGCTGGGGGACGTAGGGCGATACCCCCGTATCTCTACAGAAAGAAGAAGAGAGGGATAGGAGATCCCTAAAGGAGATGGGATCGGTTCGGCAAAAATGCGGATGTTGGGCAGAGCCGGTCGGGAGGGTGTGGGGGTGAGCCGCCGGGACCGTGACGTCGACCTCTCGGGGGCCGTCTTCAGGGGTGGATCAATTCACCCCCGGCTCCCTGCCGATCCTCCTCTCCCGTCCTCCCGCCTGCTCTGACCGTGAATACACACCCCCCAGTCCGCCGATAGGTACCGACCAGAGGCCTACAGCAGGAGAGACTCGATCTCGTCGCCCGCCGTGACAGCCACAGGCACGACGTTCTGGGCGGCCTGAACGAGCGGTAGGTCGAGGAGCGACGCCAACCTGCAGCACGACTCGATCTCGGCGCTGGTACGTGCGGTGCCGCATTCAGGCTGACCGGCGCCGGTTGTCGTCTCAGACGGTGCGTCACGTTCGGACAGCGCTTGGCGAAGCGCCGTTGACCGATCTGCCCTTTGGTTGTGAACATGGGATCAAGATTCCGCGAGGGCGGAGCGGTGAATCACGGGCATGGGACTGTCGAGCCAGATAATGTTGCGGTCGTACGACGGCACCAATTTCGGTCCGGCTGGATATGCCACGGTCGTCTCGGTGCCCGAACCTTCCACCTCGTGCATGGCCCTCGCCGGGCTGGCCTGCGGCGGGTACTCGCTCTTTCGCCGTCGAAAGCGGACCTGACGCGACCCGTATCATCCATTTTCGACACGAGGGTGACCTGCCCCCACGAATGGCACCAGATTTCAAGTTAGGGGTTGGTCTTCCGATAGACCAGCCCTGTGCGGTCGCTGAGGCGTAGCCGAAGCGGCCGCACAGGGCTGCCAGGCCTCGGGAGCCGGAGGACGGTATCCCAGGGCTCTGTGGGGCCGGACGGTGTTGTAGTGCCACCGCCATCGCTCTATGAGCACCTTCGCCTCGAAGAGCGTGTCAAAGACCTCCCGCTCCAGTAGCTCGTCCGGTAGCTTGCCGTTGAAGCTCTCGACGTAGCCGTTTTCCCAGGGTGACCCGGGCTCGATGTACAGCGTCTTCACGCCGACGCGTCCGAGCCACTCCCGGACTCGCTTCGCCGTGAACTCGCTTCCGTTGTCGCTCCGGATGTGCTCCGGGACTCCGCGACGCACGAAGAGGTCGCTGAGTCGCTCGAGTACGTCCTCGCTCGTGAGCTTCCGAGCGACGTCGATGGCAAGACACTCCCGGGAGTACTCGTCTACTATCGTCAGCATCCGGAAGGCACGGCCCTCGGAGGTACGATCCATCACGAAGTCATAGCTCCACACATGATCGCGATGCTTCGGTCGCAGGCGGATGCACGAGCCATCGTTGAGCCACAGCCGCCTTCGCTTGGGCTGCTTTTTCGGCACCTTCAGCCCCTCCTTCTTCCAGATCCGCTCGACCCGCTTGTGGTTCACGAAGCATCCTTCCAAGTGCAAAAGGCCCATAACTCGGCGGTATCCGTAGCGGCCGTAGTCGCACGCCAGCGTCACGATCCGATGCACCAGTGGCGGCTCGTCGGCCGCCATGTACGGAATCCGCCGCTGGGTATTCCGGGCTTGCCCGAGGACTTCACAGGCCCGGCGCTCGCTGACGCGGTCGCGGCCGAGAGCACCCCGAACGTGCTCTACAGCAAGGCGTCGCTTCGCCGGGCTCAGAAGTTTCCCGAAGCGGCCTCCCGAAGGATCGCCTTGTCCAGCTCGGCGTCCGCCAGAAGCCGCTTCAGCCTGGCGTTCTCCTTCTCAAGGTCCTTCAGACGCTTCGCCTGGTCCATCCGAAGGCCGCCGTACTTCTTCTTCCAGCGGTAGTAGGTCTGCTCCGTGACGCCGATCTTCTTGGCTGCCTCGGGCACGGTCTTACCCCGCGACAGCTCCAACTCTGCCTCACGCAGCTTGAGAATTATCTGATCCGCCTGCTCTCGCTTTCCACGTGGCATCGATTGCCCTCCTAGGGGTTCGTCCGCCCAGGATTCTCGCTCCTGAGATGGACCCGTTTAAGGGGGGCAGGTCACGTCCGAGCGAAACTCCTCGAGGAACCAGTCGTCGCCGGTGTCCTCGAGCCGACGTCCGGCGCGGGCCAACCGCATGAGCGCCGCCGACCACGCCCGCTCGATCGGATTGCGGAGGCTCATGAACAGCCGGATCTCCGGGCACACTTCGCGGATCGCCCCGATCCGGGACTCGGGCAGGATCGCGTAGGCCGGCGTGATCTCGCCGGTCCGGATCGGTCGCCCGTCGGCCGTCTGCCGCGACGCGGGCTGGAGCCGCTGCACCCACTCGTCGGGCAGCGGCAGCCGACGGCGGTTCCAGTAGTGCAGTTCCTTTCCCCGCGGGAACGCCACCTGGGGATGCCGCAGGAGCTGGCGGTAGAGCCAGGTCGTGCCCCCCTTCTGGGCGCCGATGCCGAGGAAGTCGACCACGCTCCTCGAGGAGGCCTGGCCTTGCTCTCCGCGTGGCATCGCATGCCCTCCCGAGAGTTCGTCCGCCCTGGATTCCCGCTCCCGAGGAAGACCCGTTCGAGGCGGGGGACCCCACGGCGACGGGGCATCCGATCACGTCGGGGATGTCGGTGGCCCGTAGAAGCCCTTCACCATCAGGAACACCGCCGGCCTCCCCTCGCTCCGCCACACGACTCGATCGAAATGAATCCGGAACCTCGTGTCGTTGCTGTAGGTGAACTCCTTCGTCTGCCCTGCGGTCATGTCCCCCGTTCCATGGTACTTCTCCCGCAGGATGAACGTGCCGTCGCTGCGGAATCCGGCAGCGAACTCGATGAGGCCGAAGCACTCCGGCGAGAGACTCTCCGTATCGAGTTGCGGTCCGACCC
>JBIIMX010000066.1:0-12189 GCA_044337765.1 Pirellulales bacterium
GCCTGACGCCGGCGTTCTACGAGGCGTTTCGCGGGTATGACTACATTCTGACCTACCAATTGGATTGTCTCGTCTTCTCCGGCGACCTCGACCGATGGTGCGACCGAGACTGGGATTACGCCGGCGCTCCCTGGTTTCCGGATTTCTCTGCTGGCCCTGAGGGCGGACTCTGGCGAGTGGGCAACGGGGGATTCTCACTGCGGCGCGTCGACGCCCTCCTCCGTTTGCTCCAGCGGCCTGATGTGGCCCGCTTCCTGGAAACGTATCAGGGACAGGAAGACGTCTTCTGGTCGTTCGAGGCACAGAAATACGATCCGAGTTTTCGTATTCCGGAGCCGATGGAGGCGGTCGCATTTTCCATCGAGAGCAATCCGCGACACTGCTTTGCGTTGAATGGCAACGCCCTGCCTTTCGGCTGCCATTACTGGAATCGGATTGATCGCCCGTTCTGGGCGCACTTTTTGGCCCCCGGCGTGCAGCCGATGCCGACCACCGCTCTCAGTGCCCTGAACGACACGCATCACCAGGACCACGAATGGGCACGTAGTCTTGCCGAGCGGATGCTGCAGACCGTGGCCACGGGACCGGAAAACTTGTTGACGCTGCTGGCCGGCATCATCGGCATATCGGAAAGTCGACTCGACGGCCCGCCGACCCAAGAAGACATCGAGGAGGCATTCCAGTGGCTGCTCTCGCAACCGGCGCCGGCAGAGTGGGTGACCTGGTGGGTGGGCAGACCGGACGTGACGCTGCGACACCTCTACAGGGACTTGCTCGTCAGTGAACACTTCCGCATGCGTCGGCAACGGATCGCGACGGGTTGACCATCCTTCTGTCGCGAGAGTCTTGCGATCCGCGGCGGGGCCTCAGCCCTGCCCCCGGCCGTTTCGCTGAAGTTCCTTGTAGGCCTCGACGGCCAAGCGGTCGCACTCTTCGTTTTCGGCATGGCCGGAATGGCCGGCCACGTGCGTGAACCGGATCGTGTGCGCCGAGGCCAACCGGTCGAGTTCCCGCCACAAGTCCTCGTTCTTTACCGGGACGAACTTCCCCTTCTCTTTGCGTTTCCAGCCCTGCTGCTTCCACTTGGGCATCCACTCCGACAGACCGGTACCGACATAGACGCTGTCGGTCACCAGTTCCACCACCGTAGGCCGTTTCAACTGCTGCAACCCCTGCACGACTGCGGTCAGTTCCATCCGATTGTTCGTCGATACCTGCTCGGCGCCAGAGTCGCTCGTCTCGCGACCGCTCTGCGGATGCCTGAGAATGTAGGCCCAGCCGCCCGGGCCCGGGTTGCCGCTACAGGCCCCGTCCGTGAACAGCACCACCTCCCCCGCCGCCCGATCCTCTGCCATGGATGACTTCCCTGTTCGTTCCACTGTTTCTTGCCCTATGCAACATCCCGCGAGGTGCCCGCGGTCGCCAGCAGCGGCGGTGCGCTGTCGGCATCGCCCTGCATCACACTCCCGACGTCTCCAGAGGCCCCCTGCCCTCTCGACGACAGCCGCACCGGCAGACGCACGGTAAACCGGCTGCCCCTGCCCAGTTGGCTCTCCACCGACACGTCGCCCCCAAGCAGCCGGCAGAGTTCACGGACGATCGAGAGCCCCAGACCAGTGCCCGAAAATTCCCGTGTCATGGCGTCGTCACCCGTCTGGAAGACCCGGCCCTGCCGAAACTTCTCGAAAATCGCCTGCTGCTCCTCCTCGGCGACACCTACGCCGGTGTCGATCACATCGATCAGAAAATCGGGGCCGGCAATCGCAGCCTCGTCCGCGAGACGGGCCTGCACGTTGATCCTCCCCCCCTCGGGCGTGAATTTCACGGCGTTCGAGAGCAGGTTGGCCAGAATCTGCTGCACCTTCGCCGGATCCTGTTCGAGATCTTCGAGCCCCGGACCGATGTCGAATGCGAGGTCGATCCGCTTCCGCTCAGCCAGCGGCCTCACCATGTCGCACTGTGCCGAGACGATCGATTCGAGCCGAAACACACCCGGCCGAACCTCCATCTTGCCCGCCTCGATCTTGGCGAGGTCGAGGATGTCGTTGATCATCTCGAGCAGCATGCGGCCTGACGAGCGGATGTTTTGCACGTAGCGCTTCTGCCGTTCATCGAGCGACTCGATCGAGCCGAGCACGTCGGAAAAACCGATGATGCTGTTGAGCGGCGTGCGAAGCTCATGGCTCATGGTGGCGAGGAAATCGCTCTTCAGCCGGTTCATCTCGTACAGATGAAGATTGGCCTGTGCCAGTTCGTCGACCTTCTCGTCGAGGTTGCTGTTGGCCTTCCGCAAATCCTCCTGGGAATCGACGAGGCCCCGAAGCATTCGATTGAAGGCGACCCCGAGTTCCTCGAACTCGTCTGCCGTGTGGATTTCGGCGCGGGCCTGAACGTTGCCGCGTTGCACCTCGTCGGCCACGTCGCGCAGATGCTCGAGCGGCTTCACGATCACGTACCGGACGATCGCATAGGCGGCGAGCATGGCCAGGAAGACGGTCATGATCGCCGTGGCGGCGAGAATGGCGCGGTTCCAATTGATCGCTTTTCGGGTCGTGGAGTCGGGCATCACCACCTTCACCACAGCCATGAGGTCGTTGTCGGCCAGCAGCACCCGCGGCCTGCCGCCGGGCTCGGCATCGGGCATGGCCGCAGTGTCGCCGATCACGCCCCGATATTTGTGGCAGCCGGCGCAGCTGCTCCGCCATCGCACGGGCTGGTAGTAGTGATACTCGCCGTTGTCGGCCGTGCGGAACTCCCGGTATTCGGTCCGGGGGGCGGGCGGCCCGCCCTTCAACGCGGCGTCGGGCAGACGATCCCGGAAGTAGGTGAGGACAGCGGCGTCGAGGCGGGAGTATTTGCCCCGTTCCTCAGGCGACGCATCGGGCTTGAGCAGCCAGCTCTGGTATTGCTCGCTCTGCAGCGTGCGGCTCAGGAACTCGATCGCGCTGGCATACTGCTGCTCAGGTTCGAGCGTCTTCCAGTGGTATTGCAACATGATGGCATCGACCAGATGCCGGCCCGTGCTCCGCGTCGTGGCGTAGACGAGCGATTCGGTGCTGCTGCCATACCACCAGAAGCTGCCGGTGATCAGCACGAGCAGACAGAGTCCGAACAGGACGCGGCATTTCCGCTCCAGACTGGTCTCTCCCAGGATGTCCTTGAATGTTCGGTACGCCATAGGGGGATGCTTTCTCACGCCATGCTAACCCGGCCGGTTTCCCCGGCGAAAGCCTGGTAGTTTGGGCTGGAGCGGCAGCCCCTGACGTCGCCGGGCGGGCGAGTCTTCACCTTCCTCCGTTCAAAATGGCGAAGGGCATCCGGCCGTCAGGGGGACGGGACGCCGTGGCGGCACGGCCTAGAGCATCTCGACCGGGTCGACATCGATGATCCAGGCGACGTTATCGGGAGTCTGGAGCTGGGCCGTGGCGCGGCGAACAAGATCGCGGAGTTCGCCGCCGTCGGGACCGTGCACCTGCGCGTGCCAGCGGAAGCGGTCGCGGAGGCGGGCGATCGGCGCGGGGGCGGGGCCAAGCACACGGACCTGTCCGCTGCCCTGCGGCATGGAGGCCGCTTCCTTCTGAAGCCGGTCCACGATGTGGCCGGCCCAGTTGGCCGCAGCCTGCTCGTCGATGCTGCGAACCACGAACCGCACAATGCTGCCGAAGGGCGGGTAGAGCAAGGCCTCGCGGATCGGCAACTCGCTCCGCACGAAAGCCTCGTAGTCGTGCGCGGCGGCGGCGCGAATCGCCGGGTGTTCGGGCGTGCTCGTCTGCACGACCACCCGCCCGCCGAGCGCACCGCGGCCGCTGCGGCCCCCCACCTGCGTGACGAGCTGGCAGGTTCGCTCGGAGGCGCGAAAGTCGGCGAGGTGCAGGCTGGCATCGGCGTTCACGACGCCCACGAGCATCACCGCCGGGAAGTCGAGCCCCTTGGCGATCATCTGGGTGCCCACGAGGATGTCGATCTCCCGATTGCGAAAGGCGTCGAGGGTCCGCTCGTGGCTGCCCCGCGACCGCATCGTATCGGTGTCCATGCGGGCCACGCGGGCAGCGGGAAACGCCGCGCGAATCTGGTCCTCGAGCCGTTGTGTGCCAGTGCCCCGGGGCACGAGGTTCGGGGCCGAACAGGCGGGGCATGACGCCGGCAGCCGCGTGACGAGGCCGCAGCCGTGGCAGATGCCGCGGCTGCCGGGCTGGTGGAGCGTGAACGCGATGTCGCACTGCGGGCACCGCATCGTGTGGCCGCAGGCACGGCACTGCACCGCCGTCGCGAAGCCTCGACGGTTGAGCAGGAGCATCACCTGTCCGCCCGCGTCGATCGCCCAGCGAATGCCGGCGGCCAGCCGTGGCGTGACCGCGCCGCGGGCGCGGCTTTGCGGATCGCGGAGGTCGACCGACAGCACCGGCGGCAGTTGCGAACCGCCTACGCGGCCCGGCAGCCGGCACATCCGCCACTCTCCCTTGAGACAGCGATGAAAGGTCTCGAGCGACGGAGTCGCCGATCCCAGCACGAGCGGCACACCCTCCTCCCGTGCGATCCACTCCGCCACGTCGCGGGCGTGATAACGCGGCGCAGTCGCCTGCTTGAAGGTGGTCTCGTGCTCCTCGTCGATGACAATCAGGCCGAGCCGCGGCGTGGGGGCGAAGATGGCACTGCGGGCCCCGACGACCACACCCACATGGCCGGCGGCGATCTCGCGCCATTGAGCATGCCGCTCGGCAGGCGTCAGGTGACTGTGCAGCACGGCCACGCTCCCGAAGCGGGCACGAAACCGGTCGCAGGTCTGCGGGGTGAGGCTGATTTCAGGCACGAGAACGATCGCCTGCTTGCCATAGGAGAGCGTCTCCTCGACCGCCTGCAGATACACCTCGGTCTTGCCACTGCCCGTCACTCCAAACAGCACGATGGTCTCATGGCGGCCCCCGCGGAGCGGATCGAGGATCGCCTCCAGAGCTGCGGACTGTGCCGACGCAAGCGCTGCAGGCCGATCGTGGCGGATCGTCGGCCTCACGGCGGCCGCTGCCGCAGGCCGGCCGTGGGGGCGGTCGACGCTGCCTGCTTCGCGGAGCAGCCCTGTCTTGAGAAGACGCATGACGACGGCGCGGCTCGAGCCCGTGGCCTGTGCCAGCGATTCGACCGTGGCCGGCGTTGCGGCGGCCGCGAGCACGCGGGCCTGCGCGGCCGTCGGCGGGCGGGCGGGCTCGACACCGGTGGCCATCAGCAGGGGAACGGCGCGCGTCTTCCTGCGAAGCCGCACGCCCGCCGGCAGCACGGCCTCCAGCACCTCCCCCCAGCGGGCCATCCAGCGATCTGCCATCCAGCGTGTGAGATCGAGCATGCGCTGCGACAGGAGCGGTGCATCGTCCTCCACGCCCGCCACGCTCTTGAGCGGCGACTGCGGCAGCTCGCCACTGCGGACCCCGACGCAATACGCGAGCCGTTCACGGTTGCCCCTGCCCAGTGGCACGATCACCCGTCGCCCCGGCTCCACCACCCCGGCCAGAGCCTCGGGCACCAGATAGTCGAGCGGCTTCTCGATTCCGTCGGGCAACACCACCGTGGCGATGATACCCTCGCGGGCGTCGTCTTCGGCCCACTGGGGACCGCTTTCGAAGAGGCTGCGCTGGCTCGTATGCTGGTTCGACATGCCGTGGATTAGACCGTGGTGACGGCATGCTGCGGAAGCCCACGAGCCCACGAGCCTAAGAGGACCCAACCGTGCGAATTGCTCTGTTTGGCGGAAGCTTCGATCCCGTGCACATCGGCCACCTGCTGGCCGCCGAGTGCTGTCGCGAGCAGAAGAACCTCGACCGGGTGCTCTTCGTGCCGGCCGCCATCCAGCCCCACAAGCAGCATCGGCAACTCGCCGCTGCACAGCACAGGCTGGAGATGCTGACGCTGGCGACGGGAGGACACGAGGCATTCATGGTCTCCGGCGATGAGCTTGATCGCGGGGGTGTCAGCTACACCGTCGACACGCTCGAGCGGCTGAAGGTTCGGCATCCCGGCGATGAATTTTTTCTGATCCTCGGTCCGGATGCGTTCCTCAGTCTGCCCACCTGGCATGAGCCCCGACGGATCGTCGAACTCGCGGAGATCATCGCCGTGGAGCGGGAATCGCTCGACGATATCGGCGGCGCGATGTCACGCGGGCACATCGAACCGCTGCTCGGTCGAGAGCGGCTCGAACGTGTGGTCGCCGGGCGGGTAAGGCTGCCTGCAATCGGCATCCGTGCGAGCGACCTCCGATCGGCCGTGGCGGCAGGAAAAAGCATCCGCTACCGGACGCCCCGGGCCGTGGAGCACTATATCGCCCACCACGGCCTCTACCGATGACGAGAAGCGCGATCAGCGATCTTGGCCTCGGAGGTTTCCCCGGCGATCCTCTTCTCGTCAGCCGCTGACGGCCTGAAGCCGCCTGGCGAGAAGGCGGCTCACAGGCTGGTTTGCGACAGCCGGATCGCCAGCCAATACCCCCAGCAGGACAGCGAGCCGGTCGGCAGCCGGGCTCTGAAGATTCAACAGGATTGTTTTCGTGCCACCAACGACACACGGACCGCCGGACAGATCGCTCAGCGGTTCCTCCCGCACGTGGTGGCCGACATCACGGGCGAGTTGCAAGGCTTCCTCGAGCAGACCAAGCGTGTCATCCATCTGTGCGTCTGGTGAACCTGTACGAGTGGTGAACCTGTGCGAGCGATGAACTTTGTGGTGTACGGATGGTCTCGAGAACGCAGCCTGCCAGCGGCGTCTTCTTGTTCACTTCCAGAGCGTTCAGCGCTGCCACGGCGAAGGTTTGCCGAGTTGTTCGCGACGGGCTTCCATGGCCCGTCGGTATTCAACATAGCGAGCCCGTTGCTCTGGCGTCGTGCTGTCGATCATGTTTTTCCGCCAGCGGTTGCGGTCTTCCTCGGAGCCGTTGCGGGGCGGTCCGCCACGCACGGGTCCGTTCCCACCACCTGCTCCACCGCCACCTCCACCGCCCGCGTTCGCTCCGCCGGCCCCTGCCGCTGCACCACCTGCTCCGCCGCCCTGTCCGCCGCCCTGTCCGCCGCCCTGTCCGCTGCCTGGCCCGCCGCTGGCCGCGACACTGCCCGAAGGCCCAGCCTGCCTGCCACCGGCAGGACGCGACGCTTCCCACGCTTTTCGAAACAGATCCTCCTGTTTGATCTGCCGATCGAGTTCCACCTGCCGCTGCTCGGGCGGCAGCGAGAAATACGCGTTGATGCGAGTCTGCATCGCCGCGCGGAAGACATTGCCCCCCCGCCGCCCAGCCTCGCGCTGCATGTGTTCCGGAAGGGCCTCGATCTTCTCACGAATCTGGTCCATCGCGGCCACGGCTTCCTTGGCTTCGTCGAGAGTCTGGGGGCCGCCGTTGGCCATGAACTTCTGCTGGCTCTCCGTCTGCAGTTTCTGGATCTCGACGATGCGGGGATCGGTCGTGAGCCGGACATAGCCGAGCAGCCAGGCGACCAGGAACACGAGGACGCCCACGGCCAAGAGAATCAGCAGCCAGCGGCCGGTCTTGCCCACCGCTGATCCGTTTTCGTCGAGTTCTGAAAAACTCCCTGAACGCATCGATGCAGTACTCATGAAAGGCTCTCGGTTTGAAACGGGACGGGTGTCGGGAGATCGTCAGAGGTTGTCGACGTGGCCATCGAAGTAAAGAAAATTCCGGGCGCCTTCCGGGGCCGCCCAAGCACCGCTGTCGTCCGGGGCATTTGCATCCGACTCGCCGTCGCCGAAAAACGCCGCCCAGCCGGTGGCGTGGAACGGCTGAAATTCGTAGAGGATCCAGAGCTTTGATGTCGAAGCCGACTGCCCGCTGCGGGAACGGCCCGCCTCCTCGCGGGTGCGCCCCCGAAGCTGTCCGGTCGTCGGATCGGTGATCGTAAGCCGTCGCTGCGGGTATTCGTAACTGGTGCCCTCGAGTTTCAGGTTTGCGTCCAGATATTCTTCAGGCTTCGCGGAGTCGGGAATGAGCGCCAATTTCGCCTTCGCGTCAAGCACCACCTGGGAGGTTGGGTCGCGTTTGAAATAGCTGGAGTCGGAGGGGCATTGAAACACTTGCCTGTTGTCCTCGGTGTAAGGCGATAACGCCGTGGCAATGCTCGGGTACAGCGGCCGAACAGGAGCAGAGGACGAGTAGGCCAGCGGTTCCATGCTGGGCATCTGCGCCGCCACCGGAAACTTCGCCGTCTTCATGCGATCGAGGTACACGTTGAAGGCGATCCCGATCTGCTTGAGGTTCGACTTGCACGAGGTCCGCCGCGCCGCCTCGCGAGCCGATTGCACGGCTGGCAGAAGCAACCCCACAAGCATCCCGATAATCGCGATCACGACCAGCAATTCGACCAGCGTCATGCCGCCACGCCTCGGGCACGCCCTGGGAGGTACAGCCGCGACGGAGTGATCCTTGGGCATAGCATGCTCCAGACCGCGGGGAGGGCGCGGCTGCGGGGAAAGGTACGGAGGATGGACGGACTGGCCGAAACTTGAACGGTCGAGTCATCTCAGAGGTGCGTTCGATCAATTGTAGCCTTGCCGTCGCCAGACGGTCGATACGCCACGAGGTCGCACAACTCATTGCCCGCAAGGGGGTTGGAGTGAGGGACAGGGGGTAAAAAGCCCCGGTTACCCCATCCCTGCCCGTCGCGGAGGGTGTGCGGTTAGGGCGAAAGCTAGCGGAGTGGCAAGGCGGCGGGGCCGCCGCCCGGGTGGTGCCAACGGCGGGGAGAGATCGTGCATCTGCCAGACCAGTACTCTGAAGCCGGTAGCGCCGGGCGGTTTGAACGGCCGCATGCCGGTTCGTCGCCGCCTGCGACGCAGGCCGCAGCCTGTGGGGCCGCCGTCGCCTCCGGACGCATCGACGAGACCACGGCCTTGCACCGTCAATTGGAGATCGCCCGCCTGCGACACGCAGCCGAGGTCGCGGAACTCCGTCGGCAACTGCTCGAGGCCCGCAAACTCGCCGGTCTCGGCGAACTTCTCGGCACCACCACGCATGAGTTCAACAACGCCCTGACGACGATCCTCAACTACGCCAAACTCGGTCTGCGTCATCGCGACCAGCCGACCCGCGACAAGGCGCTCGAGCGGATCCTCTCGGCTGGCACCCGGGCCGCGAAGATCACCGCCAGCGTGCTCGGCATGTCGCGATCTGGCTCCGCCCGCTTCGAGCCGGTGAACCTGCACCTGTTGATCGAGGACGTGCTCGTGTTGCTCGAGCGCGAGTTGATGAAATACCGCGTGCAGGTCGAGCGGGAATTCGCCCCTGTGCCGAAGGTGTCGGCGAACCCGGGGCAGCTCCAGCAGGTGCTTTTGAACCTGCTTGTGAATGCCCGTCAGGCGATGAGCGGTGGCGGCCGGCTCATCCTGCGGCTCTCGCACGATGAAGCCTCGGGCCTGGTGGATCTGATGGTGCGAGACACGGGCTGCGGCATGGCGCCCGATGTCATGCGGCGGATCTTCGAGCCGCGATTCTCCACAAAGTCGGGGCCCGACGAGACCGGCAAGGGGGGCACGGGCCTCGGACTGTCGGCCTGCAAGGAGATCGTGGACGCCCACCGCGGTCGCATCCGCGTCGAGAGCGCGCCCGGCAAGGGCACGGCGATCACGATCCGCCTGCCGGTGCAGCAGCAGCAGGCGACGTAGACGGGCCGGGGCTGCCCACGCCCCGTCGCCGGACGCTCGCTTCGGCATCCTGCCTTCGCTCGCTCGATGCTGACTGCGCTCCGGCATCCTGCCTGCGCTGGTCAGCAACGCCGGCTCTCGGGGCATGGGCAGCCCCTCCTCTTCTGTGGTGGGCATGTTCCTTCGCAGCCAGTATCACCAATTTCATGCGTCATGGCCGTCCGCGTGCCTACAATGCGGGCGAACCTCACGAGGAAAACCGCCCGATGACGCAGCAGCAGCCCCACCCGCACCTTCCCCGCACCCTCGCAGAACTCCGCGCGAGCGGCTGGCAGAGCCGTTCCGTGAAGGACGAACTGCGGGCCAACTTCACGCGGTGTCTCCGAGACGGCGAAGAGCTCTTCCCGGGCATCGTCGGCTACGACGACACCGTCATCCCCGAAATCAACATCGCCCTGCTTGCAGGCCACGACATGCTCTTCCTCGGCGAGAAGGGACAGGCGAAGAGCCGGCTGATGCGTTTGCTCGTGCGGTTCCTCGACGAGCATCTTCCCTACCTCGACGACCCGGCGATCCCGCTCCACGACGATCCCACAGCTCCGATCACATCCGCCGGCCGACGGTTGGTGGCCGAACGGGCACCGGAGGATGTGCCGATCGCCTGGTGGCATCGAGCCGATCGCTACGCGGAACGCCTGGCCCCGGGCACGAAGTTCGCCGACATCATCGGCGAGATCGATCCCGCCAAGCTCGCCGGCGGCACGAGCATGGCGAGCGAGGAGGCGCTCCACCTCGGCCTCATTCCGCGGATGCACCGTGGCATCTTCGCCATGAACGAACTGCCGGAACTTGACGAACTGGTTCAGGTGGGGATGTTCAACATTCTCGAGGAACGCGACGTGCAGATCCGTGGGTATCCGGTGAAGTTCGACATCGATTGCCTGCTGCTGTTTTCCGCAAATCCGTCCACGTACAACCGTTCGGGAAAGGTTATCCCGCAGCTCAAGGACCGGATCGGCACGGTGATCCACACGCACTATCCGAGAGACCGCGATCTCGGCATCCGCGTGGCGGAGCAGGAGGCCGGTGTCGAACTGGGGGGCGAGTGGCCCGTTGCCGTCCCATCGTTCATGAAGGAGATTCTCGAACAGATCACGATCGCCGCACGAAAAAGCAAGTTCATCGATCAGCAGTCGGGCGTGAGCGCCCGCTTCTCGATCGCCAACTACGAGACGATGGTCGCCAGCGCCCGACAAAGGGCCGTGCGACTGGGCGAGCGGCCGGCCGTGCCGCGGATCTGTGACCTTGGCCACCTCTATGCGTCGAGCCTCGGAAAGCTGGAACTCGATCTGATGGGCAGCCATCAGATGACCGAACGGCAGGTGCTCGACAGCGTGATCGCCGAGGCGATCGCGACGGTGTTCGAAGAATACGTGGAGAAGCACGGCCTCGATGAGATCGCGAAGGTGTTCGGCCAAGGCGTGAAGATCGAGGTTGGCGACATGGTTCCATCGGCGGCATACCAGGATCGAGTCGGCGAGGTGCCTGCTGTCTGGGAGAAGGCCTTCGAGGTCAACGTCTCTGCCGACCCGGCCGTGCGGGCCAGCTGCATCGAGTTCGTGCTCGCCGGGCTCTACGCCACCGAACGGATTTCACGGCTTCAGTCCCACGGCCGCACGACCTACGACACGGGAGGAATGAGGTAGGTGCTTCCAGCCTGATGCCCCCTGCGGAATCCGTGAGGGCCTGGCCATGCACCGAGAGCCGGCGTTGGCGGCAAGCGAAGGCAGGATGCCGAGAGCGCAGCCGCCATCGAGTGAGCGAAGGGCAGGATGCCCGTAGCGAACGTCCGGCGACGGGGCGTGGCCAGCCCCGAACCGTCGCCATGTTGGAAGTCGAGTCCGTCAGTCCGCGTTCCGAAAGCACCTATCCCATGCCTAACCGTGACACTCTCGGCGGAATCGTCCACAGCTACCAGCGTTACGACCCGGCGAGGATTCCACCGCCGCGGCCGCCGCAGGTCGACCTCGTCACGCCCGCCATGGAGCACATGCTCGAGTTCGGCGACATCGACGAACTGACCGAAGAACAGCTCGCCGAAGCAGTCATGCTCGATCCGGAGCAGATCAAAGGGCTCGGCCCATCGCTTGCCCGCATGATCGAGGAGCTCGAGGCCCGCAAAAGGAAGATCCTCGAACGCTACGAGTCTGACTCGGTGCGCAAGAAGGCAAGGAAGGCCTTTCATGCCGCAGCACAGCAAGTGCAACCGCCGTCGAAGCATCGCGATGCGTTCCAGCGGGCCGTCCGGGAGGAGCAGATCCGACAGCTGGAGCGGCTTTGGTACGCGCAGGACGACGACCAGAGCCGGTTTGGCATGCAGCTCGTCGGCCTGATCGACCGCCTCGGCGAGGCCTATCAGGTCGACGAACTGTCGGCGAAGTGGACCTTCACCGGCAGGGAAAAGTTGTCGGTGCCCGAGGCGCTCGAGGTGAAGGAGGAACTGGAGACGATCGACGAGCTGCTGCGGCAGCTCGAGGAGGCGAAGAAGAACGCGCG